>CAMEUC010000069.1 GCA_945937855.1 uncultured Clostridium sp.
TGAGTGTCTGTGCTTCCAAATCCTCCAATTCTTTCTCCACTCGCATTATCATTCATTACTGTATTGTATTGCATAAATATTCCTTGACCTAATTTTTCTCCTGCTTCTATTACTACTGTTTCATTGCTTAAATTGTAAAAAGCAAACATCATCTCTCCTTCATTATCAGGATTGTCTACATAATCAGCATCTATTATTCCTACACTATTTGGAATTACTAATTTTTTCTTTTTAGGATTTGAACTTCTATTTACTAACATCAAGAATTCATTATCGTTCATATAAGCTTTTATTCCTGTTGGCACTAAAGTTGGATTATCTCCTATTTTGTATGGTGTAATTTCAATCTTTTCTGGATTGTAAAAATCATATCCAGCACTTTTAGCTGTACTTCTTTCAGGTAGTCTTTTGTTTTCAATATTTGAAACTCTTTCTACAAATTCAAATTTTCTTATTTTTTGTACCCCATAAGGTCCACTTTGGTTTTCTTCCATTTTTATCTCTCCTTTTTTCAATACCATTATATATTATTTTTTATTTTTTGCCAAGTGTGTAAATTAATTTTGCTATTCCTCTTTCATAAGTATTTTTCTCATCATTAATTCTGATGATTTCATTTTTTAAATCTTCATTTTCTTTGCATGATTTTTCATATTTTTCAAGATTATTTTTATTTCTTTGTTCAAAATTTGTTAAAATAGCTTCTAATTCTTGAATTCTTTTATTCATTTCATCTGTTTTTCCATTTGTATGTTTTAATTGTTCTACTAAACATATATAATCTTTTTCTGCCTTTTCTTTTTGCTTTTTCATATCTTCATACTGATTTTTATATTTTTCATTTTCTTCATATTGATTTTTATATTTTTCATTTTCTTCATTAACTTTTTTCATTTCTTTTGAAATCGTACATACATCATTACTTGACTTTTGGATTAATTCTGTTAATTCTTTTACTTTTTTTATTAATTCGGATTTTGTTAATCCTTCAAGATTTTCTAATTCTTTCATATTTTTCCTCCTAATCTATTCTTGGAATATGAGTTTCAAAACTTCTTTTTCCTTCTTCTATTCTCTTTGCTATTCCTGTTTGATTTTCATTAGGAATTAAAGATTGTTGATAACTACATTTAAATAATTCTGGGTTTAAACTACATTCTGCTGCATCATCTCTATAATCTCTTTTATTGTTACCACCAATATATATTCTTTCTAGGTTTTTAAAATTATCTAATGTTTGCATTACTGTTGTTGCTAATAATTGTGGTGGAACATGAGGACATAGTTTATAAAATAAATCCGCTATTTGTCTTTCTATGTCTTTTCTGGCTATTGTCTGTTTTAATAAATCATGAATTTCATCTTCTTTTTTATTTTCCATAAAATATATCTACACCTCTCTTTGATAAATAATCTATGTCATTTTGTGAATATTTTTCATATGAAGTTAATTTTATACCTCCATGTATATTTTACCACCATTTTCTTTAATTATCTTTATAAATTCTTCCATTTCTGTTCCTGCTAAAATATTAAATTTATCTGTGTGAACCCAAGCTACTGTTCCTTTGTTAATATCCTCTACTGAAAATCTACCCATATCACAAGGTTTTTGTTCACTCCAATCATTAATTTCAAAATATAAAGTTTTCAATTCTATTTTATGCTCTTTATATTCTTTTTTATAAACAGGTGGTTTATTTGGTATTTGCTCTAGCCAATAATCATAAGGTTCTCCAGCATTACATTCATAAGGCTTATCGTTCCAGTCATCTCCCCATTGTTTTTCAAAATTATCTGTAAACCATGCTTTTTGACCATCGACATAACATAATCTATATTCTTTCTTCATATATTTTTCCTCCTTTATTTTTCCCAATCTATTTTTTCTCCACAATATGGACAATATTTGTATCTCTTTATGCTTACTGCCTCATATTTAAAATTCTCTATTTCTTCATTACATTTTCCACAGAAATATCTTGCTACTATGTTTGGCTTTTCTCTATATTCTACTACCTTTGCCATTATTCTAATACCTCCACTATATCTTTATTAAATACTAATAAACTATCACAATCCCAGCCATATAATTCCCAGTATAATCCTTCTCCTATTTCTAAATCTAATTTATCTTCTTCACTCATTAATACTTCTATTCCATCATATTCCTTTGATAATTCTTCAAAATCTAACATTACAAATGGTAATGGGAATATAGCTCCTATCTTTGGCAATGCTAATAATTCTTCTGCTCTTTTTATTATTAATATATTTGCATCTTTCTTTAATTGGAATTTGAAAAAGTTATCTCTTCCATATTTCTCCCCAAATTCATTCGAAAAATGCTCTGCATCTACCCATTCTCTCCAATCTCCATAAGGTCTTTCTTTTGTTATTCTTGATGCCCATAGCCCTCCATTTGGTTTTACAAAATTTTCTCTGTTCTTTATTGGTCTAAATAATTCTTCTTTAAATTCTTTGTTTCCATAATGTATGTATTCTTGCATTCTTTATTCCTCCTCATTTATTTGAATTTCATCTTTACTATTCCTTTCCTTCTTCATATTCTTTTCTTGCATTATCATAATCAATCATACTTATTACTTCACACATTGTTTCATAAGCTTTTTTGTTTATCTCTTTCTTACTTTTTCCTAATTTCATACCTACTGGCATTACTTGTGAGTTTCTTATAACCATAAATAATGCTATTTTGTATTTTTCTTTTATTTCATTTAATGTTTCTTCTCTTCCTTTACTCATCTTCTTCTCCTTCCTCTTCTCTTATATTTTTGTTGTCATATAAACAATTAATACACTTTACTATGCCTCCCTTTAAATAGTATTCTATTATTGTCCTTGTTTTTAAATCTATTATTCTTCCGCATTTTTTACATCTTATTTTCATTCGCTTTTCCTCCTACATTCTGGACATTTGTCTAACCATTGTTCTCCTACTTTTTCACTCTTCCAGTTATTTGCTTTCTTAAAATCTACTGCTTCTTGAAATTCTAAAAAATCTCCTTCAAAATTGCTACAAAAATCACATTGCAATTCGTATCTATCTCCATATCTCTCTATCATCTCTTTCTCCAACCTCCATAACAACCTTTTATATTCTCTCCTAGTGCTCTTGGTCCAATTAAACACATTCTTGGCACTTTTCCTTTTATTAAATCATTTGGCTTCATACAAAAATAACATTTTTCACATTCTGTTTCAGGCTCAAATTCTTTCTCTAGCTCCTTAAAGTTCCTACTCTCTACCAACTCTAATGCCCTTTTTACTTCCGAGATTTTTCTCTCTTCTTTTTTCATTTTACCACCTTTTCCTTTCTTGCTTTTTACTATATCATATTTTGATACCGTTTTCAACCCCTTTTGTTAAAAAATTTACTAGTGGGCATGACTTGCGACCCTGGTGGCTTGCTGGGATATAGGGGGCGGAGTGGGTACAAAATAAAATCTTTGTGGGTGTGTTTTTCCAATTAAAACAAATATTTTTTAAAAATAAAACAAATTATATTTTTTATTTGTATCAGCTCCAAAAATAAAAAATAACAAAAATAAAAATATGAGGTTAAGCAATAAGATGAATATATCAAATAATTTTGTTATGTTTTAAATGTATTGATGTATTATGCAGCACATATAAAAAAAAATAATAATTATATAATATATTACAATAATATGATTGTATTGTTTTATTGTTATGTATAAATATAAAATAATAATCGTGTTTATATGAAGCGCATTATGAGAAGCGGTTTTGTATAATACATACTATTAATATATATACTACTATTTTTCTATATGGTACTATGCAAAATCTATATAGTATGTACATATAAAAAAAGTATGAAAAAAATAAAAAAAATATAAAAAAACACTTGACTTTTAGTGTAGTTTAGTGTATAATATAGATAATGAAAGAGAAGAGAAAAAAGCAAGTAATATGGTGTTATTGGAAAAGTAGAAAAGCCCTTGCAATTTTCTAATAAAAAATAAAAAAAAGAAAGGTTTAAAAGGTGGTAAAAATGAAATATAATTATTTTGAAGCAATGAAAGAAGATGTAAAAGAATATTTAAAAGAAACAAATGAAAGGGATTTCCAAACTTTATATGATAATATGTTTGTTGATGACAGCATAACAGGAAACGCAAGCGGTTCTTACACTTTTAACACATGGCAAGCAGAGGAAAACATAGCACACAATATGGACTTGTTAAAAGAAGCCTTGGAAGAATTTGACGGAGATTATGGCGAAACATTAGAAAAAGGGGCAGAAAATTGCGATGTAATAATTAGATGTTATTTGCTGGGGCAAGTGCTTCAAGAGGTTTTGGAAGAATTAGAAGAAGAAGAAGAAGAATAGAAGGGAAGCGGAACAAATGAAAAGAAAAACAGAAAAGAAAATAAAAAAAATATTACAAAAAATAAATTGTATATTATTATTTATAATTTTAGAATGTCAATTCATTAATTTAAGTATTTGGATTTTAAACAATTGTATTACAACAATAAAATAAAAAATGAGGTGGTAAAAATGGAATATATTATTATAAAAATAAAAAACGGTTACGCAGTAACAACAAAAGAAGCTTTTGAAGATTACAAAAAAACGGGTTTTTTACCTTATGACTTCTCAATGAAATATAAAAAATATTTAATTGAACACGCAAGAAAAATGAAAAAATATAAAAAATTAAACACTAAAACACACTATATATATTAAAAAAAGGGGGGTTTTATTATGGAAAAAAGAATTTATATTTTAGTACAAAAATTTTATTTAAACGATACACAAGAAAACGGTTCTGAGATTGTTGGAGCTTATGCAAAATTTACAGAAGCAAAAGAAGAGCTAGAAAAAATAAAAAAAGATAATATAAAAAATTATGGATTTGTTCAGGACAATGATAATAAATGTATTATTTTTCAAGGATATCAAGAAAACTGGAACAATTACATTGAATACAACATTATAGACAAAATAATAAAATTATAAAAAAGCGGCGTAAACCGCTTTAATTTTAAAAAAGAGGTGTAAAAAATGGGATTGATTAGAAGTGTTGACGAAATATCAAAAGAATTACAAAAACAAAAGAAATTTGAACAACTTGAGCGAATAGAAGAAAGAAAAGAAAAGAAAAAGCAGCAAGAACAAAAAGAAAACTTAAAAAGATACAAAAACGAATTAGAATTACATCTGAAAACAGAATTCGACCAATATTTTAAAAAATTTGGTAGCGAGTACATATTCGAATTTTATGACAGAAATAGAAAAAAAGAAATTTTGGAACAATATTTTAACACAATAAAACAAATTGACAAAAACGGATTTGAAACAATCCCCAGCAAAAAAGAATTAGAACAACATTTTAACAAGAAATATAACACAATATTAAAAAAATCACATCAAGAGCAAAAACAACAAGAATTATATAACTTTAAAACAAACCCAGAAGCGGAAACAAAAAACAAGTTTACATTTAATTGGGGGCGGTATTATAGCAACATTGCTTTTTATTCCTGTTATAATATTAATCTTGCCAGTGCTCTTAATATTATTTATTATAATTCGGTTGTATAAAGATAATGAAATAAAGAAGCTAAAAAGCTTCTTTTTTTACATAAAAAACATTGCACAAAACCTTGCAATATGTGCAATGTTTTGATATAATATATTGGGAGGTGAAAAAATGGAGGAAATTTGGCAAACTATAAAAGATTTTCCAAACTATGAAGTTAGTAATTTAGGCAATATAAGACATATAAAAAACGGACTATTAAAACCGCAAAAAAATATTTATAATTATTTTAGTGTTGTTTTATACAAAAAAGAAAAATATAAGAAAACAATAGCCAAGCAATTTAGAGTACATAGGCTTGTTTTATCAACTTTTAATCCTGTTGAAAATATGGACAATTTACAAGTTAATCATATTGACAAAGATAGAAGCAACAACAAATTAAATAATTTAGAATGGTCAACAGCAAAAGAAAATTGTAAACATAGACACAAAACAATTAAAAAATATTATAATTCCATTGGTTGTTATGATAAAAACGGAAAATATTTTAATAGTTACAGAGAAGCGGGAAAATATTATAATATAAGCCCTAATACAGTGAAAAGGGACGTTTTAGGGCTTACAAAAAGAATAGAAAATAATCGAATGATATTTTTTAAAGAAAATCCAATAAAATAAAACTAGAAGCGGAAAAATTTTGACCGCTTCTTTTTAATTGGATTTATACATATTTTCCTTAAATGTCTACACTTCTCCCTTGACAAAAATACCCTGAAAGTCGAAAGTCGCTAGCTCGCCAAAGTCGTAAAACCTGACAAAGTCGCTAGCCTTCCAAAGTCGAAAGTCTTTTGCCCAATTAAAGGATTACTCATCTTTTATTTCGATAAAGTCTTTTTCATCTACATCTGGAAGTGCAGCAACAACTTCTTCTGGATTTTGTGGGTCAGTCGTAAAGTCGGAACTTGCTTTGATTTCTTGCACATCTTTCATTCCATACATATTCTTAGACCTAAAACAATAAATTGCTGCATTTAGTTTATTTGATTGTGCTAAAATAGCATCATAATTACATATAAAATCCTTAGCCTTTTTAATAGTGTCCATAAACGGAAGTTTCATATTTCCCTGTTCAATTTCGTAAAGCGACCTTCTGTCATAATCAGTTGAAAGAGCCAAACCGTTCAACCGTAGGAGGTAGACCAAATGATTGACATAATACAAAATAATCATCAATTCTAAGTTCAAGTTCTTCTTTAGTTTTAGGTTTACCATTTTTCCCCAGATTTCTAATTTGAATATTAAGTTGAAGAGCAAGTTTAGCAAAATCAATATCTTTAATTTTATTATCATGAATAGCACCTATACCTGATTTTTTCATTTTCAAATCTGACATAAAAATAACACCTCTTTAAACAAATTATATCAAAGTAGAAATAAAAAGTCTAGTAAGAGAGGGGTACTAATATAAAAAAAGGCAAAAAAGTCGGAGGGGGAGTAGGGTTAAAATGGAAAAAAATGTAGTATATAGAGTAGGGAAATAAAAATACCAACATATGTAATCATTGAGAGAGTAATAAAAAAACATAAAAAAACGGCTATTTTTCAGCATAGGAGCACCAAATGTTTCCCTTATTCCCTCTAGCAAATCCTACTCTCTCTATACTTATATCTTTTTTAGGGTAAAAGGGTAATATAATATAGAAAAGTTTTCATAAAAAAAATAAA
>CAMEUC010000070.1 GCA_945937855.1 uncultured Clostridium sp.
AGTAAAAATAGCAAACATTATTCCTTCAAATATTACAATTAAATTTTTTTTCATTTTTTCCCTCTTTTCTTATTAATTATATATTAATACTAAATATCTTGCAACACATAATTAAAATTCTTACTTGCACTTATTATGTTCATTTCTCATATTATATATTGTAAGATTTTTATAATCTTACAATATATTTTAAAGGATTGGTGTATTATGGATCTAGATAAAAATATGTGTCCTGTTGTTAAAATTGACGGTTTTGCTGAAAAAGGTAAACAATTTGATTTAGACATTACAATTCCAGAAGATAACAGAAATGTTATTTACGGTGTTATCAGAGATTGCTACAAAGAACCTGTTGAAGATGCTGTTGTTAAATTAATTGAAATTGATTTTGACCATGGCAAAAAAGAAAGGAAACCAGTTTCTCACACTTTTACTGATAAAGATGGCGAATTTGTTTTCGGACCTCTTTGTCCAGACAAGAAATATGAAGTTCAAATTTGGGTAGACCAAGTTAAACATGTTAAGATTTGTGCTGAGTGTGGTAGACATGGTAAATGTTTAAAAGGTGTTAAATTAGATTGTAAAGATCATCATTTTGACGATGACTGGGATGATCATGATGATCACGATAAATGCGATAAGTGTGACAAATGCGACAAATGGGATAAATGTGACAAATGTGATAAACATGATGAGCATAAAGAACATGATGATGATCATAAAGAAGATTGCAAATAGTCTTTTCAAGAGAAGAATTTTTTAATTCTTCTCTTTTTTTTGACTTTTTTATTTCTTTATTGTATAATTGATTTCATGTAAGGAGATGTGAATTTATGTTTGGAAAAAGAGCTGATGGAAGAAGAATAAGAAACGTCAATCCTTTTTTTATTGTTATTCCACATATTATGAAAAGAAGAAGTGATGCACAAGTATTTTATAGCCATGAAATACCTCTTGCACCATTGGATGAATATATTGCAAAAAAAGAAGCAGAAGGTATAAAAATGACTTATATGTCTATTATATATTCTTCTTTAATTAGAATTATTGCGGAAAAGCCTCTACTTAATCGTTTTGTTATGAATGGTAAGGTGTACGCAAGGAATGATATTACTGTTTCTCTTGTTATAAAAAAAGGAATGAATGAAACTGCAGATGAAACATCATTAAAATTACATTTTAATGGTACAGAAAATATATTTGATATTAGGAATGTTTTAGAAAAAGTTATTGTAGAAAATAAAGACATATCTGCTGAAAATAATACAGATAAATTGGCAAAAACTTTAGCTTATATACCAAATTGGTTAATAAAATTTGTTGTTAATACTCTAATGTTTTTAGATAAACACGATTTAATGCCAAAAGCTGTTATAAATGCCAGTCCTTTTCACACAAGTGCTTTTCTTACAAATGTTGGTTCACTTGGTATTGATTCTATTTATCATCATTTATATGATTTTGGAACAACTGGAGTTTTTTTAGCAATGGGGAAAAAGAAAAAAAGTTTTATTAGTGTGGATGATTCATTAAAGGAAGAAAAAAGCCTTTCACTTCGTTGGGTTTTAGATGAAAGAATTTGTGATGGTTATTATTATGCAAGTGCTTTAAAATCTTTTACTAAGTATATGAAAAAACCAGAACTTTTAGAAACAAATATTGAACCCGTAAGAGACGTTAAATAAAAAATTTAGGGGCGCAATCATGCGCCCCTACACTTTATTATTTACATTTTTCATATTAAATTAAAACCAATAATCCACCTATTACACTAAGTACAAATCCTGTTATTTTAAGTCCTAGTACTCCATCGTTTTGATCCCCAAAACTAAATACTTTTTTCGTTATTGGTCTTGCATCATATATTAATATTACTCCACACATTAAAATTACTATTCCTAAAAAATCTATTATATTCATATTTCCACATCCTTTGGTTATCCGCAATATGTACATAATATTGCTTCTAGTCCTACATTTATATCTATATTTCCTTGTTTGTAATTATAATCCAAATCTATTAGTTCTTGCAATATTTTTCTTAAATGTTTTTCTCCAAAGTATTCTGCTTGTTTTTTGTATTTATTTGTTAAAAATGTTTGGTTTGGTTTTAAGTTTAAAGCTTCTACAATGTTTCTATTATAATCTATTGCAAGTTTTGTTAAATATATTCTCTTAAAATGCCCATATAATGTTACTAGTATTTTTTGTATTGGTTCCTTGTTATATATCAATTCATATAATGTTTGTAGTGCTTTTGATATATCTTTTTTTCCTAAGCTATCTGTCAAATCAAAAATTACACTTTCTAATTCTTTTATAGATAAAAGTTCTATGGCTTCCTTTGTTATTGTGCCATTTTCTCCTGCATATTCTATAAGCTTTCTTATTTCGTTTATTAAAACTTGCATATTTGTTCCACAGTTTTCAATAAATTCTGTCATTGTTTTGTCATCTATTTTTACTTTATAAGCATTACAAATAGCTTTTAATCTTTTAGCTATTTTATCTGGCTTTAGCCTTTCAAAATTGCATACGATACCGTGTTTTTCTATTGTTTTTGTAAGGCTATTTGTATCTACTTCTGATTCTATAAATAATAATACTACTGTTTCGTTTATTATATCTATATTTTCTTCAATGTATGTTGCAACCTTGTCCACTATTGTATTATTACTTTTTTTTGCTGTGGTCTTTACTTTTTTGAAAAGTCCAGAATTTTTTACTATTATTAGCTTTTTATCATATCCAAAAGCAGGTGTTTGAATTTCTGAGATTAATGAGTTTATATTTGTGTCGTCTATTTGAATATAATTTATGCCTAGCAAAAGATTTCCAAATAGTTTTTTTATTTTTTTGACTGTTGTTTCTAGTAAATATTCTTCTTTTCCATACAGCAAATATATACTTTTTAATTTTCCTTGTTTTAGTTCTTGTTCTAGATTTTCTGTTGTCATACATTCTCCTATTAATTTAATTATATATAAGTCCGCCAATCTCATCGGGGTTTGGCTACATATCAAAAAAATCAACTGTGTTGTTAGAAATCATAGATTATTCTAAAAATTTCTGCCACACTCCAAGCCTGAGCCATTGTTCCTTTTGGTAAATTTGGTTTTTTCGAATCATATATTTCTGATATTGTTCCTACTGTTCCTCTTTCAAACATTTCTTTTTCAAATGTTTCTTTTACATTTTCTTTAAATTCTTTTATTTTATTTCTTAATTCAGTCTTTTCTTGTTTATCTTTAGCATACTTTACCATATTTTTTAATGAATTATAGTATAATCCGTAATAGCCATGGCCAAGTTATTCCTTGATGATAGCTAGAATCTCTTTTAAATCCATCACCTTCATATATATCTATATATCCTTTTTCTCCTTTTGCTAAAGTTTTAAGTCCATATTTATTTAGTAATTTTTTTTCTACAACTGATATTATATTTTTAGCTTTATCTGATTCTGGATTTATAACAGGATAACTTAAACTTAATGCAAATAATTGATTTGGTCTTATTTTACTATCTCCTAAAACATCATATAAGCAGTTTCTTTTATTGTAATAGAATTTTTCTTCAAAAGATTTTTTACATTCTTCTGCTAATTTTAAATATTCTTTTTCTTCCTTTTTTTCTCCAAATTTTATGCTAAGTTCTGCCATTATCATAAGTGCATTATACCATAAAGCATTTATTTCCACTGTTTTGCCATTTCTTGGTGTAAAAGCATGGTTACCATATTTTGCATCCATCCATGTGTTTTGAGTTTCCGGAGTTCCAGCAGATATTAAGAAATCCTTATCTAAAAATATATTGTTATTATCTAAATCAATTCCTTTTTTATAGTTTTCAATAATAGATTTTAATTTATTATAAAAGTTTTCTTTTATAAATTTATAATCTTTTGTATATTCTAAATATTTATATATTTGTTCAAACAATAAAAGTGAACTATCCACACTGTTATATAATGGTCTATTATCATATCCAGAATATCCATTTGGAACAAGTCCAAATTTAATATCTCTTGTCATTGTTAATAATACCTCTTTTGCTACTCCATATTGTTTTGTACATAATAGTAACCCCTCAAAAGATATAAGAGAATCTCTTCCCCAGTCTAAAAACCAAGGATACCCTGCAATTATTGTGTGATAACCAAAGCTTGGTCTATATACAATAAAGTTGTCTATTGCAATCATAAAATATTTTAACATTTCTCTTTGCTTTCTTTGCTCTTTAGTTTCTTTTTCAATATCTATTTTTGGATCTAAAATTTCTGTTTTTTGCATTAATTCATTTATTCTAATTATTTCTTTATTTATAACTTTTTTTATGTTTATTTCTTCTATATTTTCTTCTAAAGAACAAATAAACCCAATTTCTTTTTCTGTGTTTTCTGGTATTTCCATTTCAAATCTACCAGGAACAGCTAAGTTTTCTTCCGGGAAAAAGCCTCTTTTTTCTTCTTCTATATAAAACATATTTCTAAAAGTATCATTTTCATGTTTAATATATTTTCCGTCTGATGAATACATGTAAACTGGTGTGTTAGAATTATTGTCGATTATTAATTTAACCTTGCCCTCTTTTTCTGTTTGAATTATATTATATTCATGATTCGTGTTCATTACATGAAAATCTCTGAAATTAACTACTGGTGTTATAGTAAATTTTGCCTTTGCTCCATTATTATAAATCTTATATAATATGCATACTGTATTTTTTCCATGCTCCATACATATTAATTTTTTTATTGTTACATTATTTACTTTATATGTAAAAATTGGTATATATTCTTTTTCAAACTCTTGCTCATATTTATATCCTGTAGAAATATAATTATGGCACATATTAGAATAAATATCGTATTTTTTACCTTCTATTTCTATACTTTCATCTACTTTTGAAAGTATTAGATGTCTTCTTGCTGGTGGTGTAAGTGGCGCTACAAGTAATCCATGATATTTTCTAGTATTAATTCCTAATGCTGTACTTGCTGCATATCCTCCTATTCCATTTGTTATAAGCCATTCTCTTCCAAGACTTTCTTCTATATTAAGTTTTTCTTTATCTATTTTCATTTGTTCCTCCAAATTTTTACCATTATTTCTTATATGTTTCTCTCAAATATCTTTCTTTTTCTTCTTGTTCTTCTTGATCTGTTATTTTTTTTGCTTGTTCATATAATTTAATATTTTGTTTTCTAGTTTTTTCACTTTCTTGAATAGATTTTATTCTTTCATTATATTTATTTCTAAATTTACTTGTTTTTCTACCTAATTTTTCTTTTTTAGGTTTTAATTTCTTTGTTTTTTTACCTTTATGTTTCTTCTTTTCTTCTTTTAATTTTGAATGTAATAATAAATATTGTTCATCATTTTGTTTATCCCTAAATCTTAGTTCACTACATATTAACTCTATTATTGTTTTTGCAAGTTCATCTGGATTATGTCTTATATATTCTCCCTCAACATAAGATATATCTGCCTTTATTAATTTTATACCTTTACCTTTTAAATTTTGTGAATCTATTTCTACTAGATTAGCACCCTCTTTGTTGTATTTTCTTAGAAATTCTGGTACTATATCTCCATTATCACAAATACAATAATCTATTATTTTATTTCCTGCATGCTCCATAATTGCATTTATATGATCTGATACATCGTAATCATCTGTATGCCCTGGTTCAGTCATAATATTAGGAATATAAATTTTAAATGCTTTACTTTCTCTTATTGTTTTTGCAACATTTTTTATTAGTAAATTTGGTATTACATTTGTATAAAGACTTCCTGGTCCTAAAATTATTGCATCTGCATCTTTTATGGCATCTACTACACCTGGTGCAGTTCTACAATTAGATGGGTTAATAAATACTCTATTTATTTTTGTTACTCTATCTTCTGTTATATCTGCAATTTTATCCTTATCTTCTATAACCATACCATTATCTAATTCTACACAAATTTTCATTTCGTCCAATGTTACTGGTAATACCTTGCCAACAATTGCAAAAATTTCGTTATTTTTTTGGACACTAGTTGCTAAGTTGCCATATATTTTTTTAGCTGCTTCTATATATAAGTCTCCTAAATTTAAGTTTTTTGTTTTTCCTGTTTCGAAAGTATAATTTAGTATTTTTGACATTTCTTCAGAGTTTTCTGCCAATGCTTCTAAACTTCTTTTTATATCTTCAGTTTCACTAACATCGTTTTTACCATATTTTGATACTGTTACAATTGCTGTAATATTACTAGTATATTTTTTTAATCCTTTTAGTACAGCACTTAATCCATTTCCTCCACCAATTACAACTACTTTTGGTCCTTTTGAATTTGCTGAATTTTCATCATCTTTTTTCATTATTTCTGGATTTGCAGCAAGCTCTAATATTCTTCTTTGCAAGAATACTAGTCCTAGTATAAAACATATAAAACCAATTATGAATAATACAATAATTTTTGCCAGTTGCATTAATTCTAATCTTTCTACTGCAATTATTTGTGCAAATTCATAACATGTAAGTAACATTCCTATGATAATTAGTAAAATCCACCTTTTTGTTTTTTTGTTTCCTATTATTAGTTTTAATATTTTTTTCATAATCTCCTCCAAATATAATCCACAAAATTTCTTCGGGTTTTAATCCGTTTGTTCTATTTATTATAATTGTTTGTAATTTAGCCTAAATCTAGTAATTAATCTTCTCCTAAAATTTGTATTTCTGGCTCAATGTCTACATTAAATTTTTCTTTCACTCGTTGTTTTATATATTTTATTAGTTCTAAAATATCCTTTGCTGTTGCACTTCCTTTATTTACTATAAATCCTGCATGTAAAGAAGAAACCTCAGCATCTCCTATACTATAGCCTTTTAGTCCACTTTTATCAATAAGTTCTGCTGTTACAAATCCATTCCCTCTTTTAAAGGTACTACCCGCACTTGGCATATTTATTGGTTGTTTTGTTTTTCTAGTTAAAGAAAATTCATCCATCTTCTTTTTTATTTCTTCTTTATTTCCTTTTTCTAATTTTATTTTACTATTAATAATAATCCAATTTTCATTTTGGAATATTGATTTTCTATAAGAAAATTCATGTTCTATATTTTTTATTGTTTTTATGTTTAAATTTTCATCAATATATGTAGTTTCA
>CAMEUC010000071.1 GCA_945937855.1 uncultured Clostridium sp.
ATCTATATGCCACTTGGGATATCTCCGTTTTCTATTTTCTTCCAAAACAGATTTTCGCATTTTTGAATGATTTGTCTGTTTTAATTTTTGTGTTTTTGCGCAATCCTTACAATATTTTTGTTTATTGCCCCTTGGCTTTACTAAACATTTACATATGTCACAATTAATAATTTTTTCACCCATATATTGTTTATAATGTAATGTTGGATGATTAAAATCCGTAATAAGTAATATTTCTTCACCATTATCTATTCTACCTAATACTTTAATTAATTCTTTTGTCTTCGTATCAACAAATTTTATATATTTTTCTTGTTCTAAAATATAATTTA
Organism: uncultured Clostridium sp.; assembly: GCA_945937855.1. Classification (GTDB taxonomy): domain Bacteria; phylum Bacillota; class Clostridia; order TANB77; family CAG-508; genus UMGS1933. Next base: position 333 of record CAMEUC010000071.1, read on the forward strand.
AAGTTTGCAATTTACTATTTCGCATAGTTGTAATACCTAAAAGCTTTTTAGCATCTGCTTGATTAAGATAAAACCCTTTCTCATTTTTGTTCCATTTAGATAAAAATAAATATTCAAATGCTAACTCCCTAACTTCTTCTGGTAATTTATTAATAATCTCAATTTCTTCTTTATAAACTGGAATAGCATCCATTGTTCTTAATGCTTCTGTCTTTGCAAAATTAATAGCTCTATCAATCTTTAACAATAAGTAACTAATTGGAATATAGATATCTGAATTCTTTAAAACATCAAGCATTTTTTCTTTTGTTCCTTGTTCTGAAAGCCCTATATAATACATATAATATTTTGCAAGAATATTAAAATCTAACAATACGTTTCTTTTTGAGCATCCATTTCTTATTATTGCTTCTGCATAATCTACTTCATCAAAAATTATCATTCTTCATCACCTTCTAAATCCAAATCCATCACTTTAAAAGAATATGTTTCTCCAAAATAATGATATTCTCCATCTCTATCTTTAATAGGAACTAACATCTTTCCACAACTAACTGCTTTTAAAATCTGTTCAGGGAAAATATTCCATAATATGTGATAGCCTTTTTTAAATTTTGTATATATTAAATAAACAAAATAATTATATATTTCCTCTTTTGGCAATCCAATATGTTCTACTTCTTTTTCTAAGAAGAACATTTGATTAACATTTTTCATATCCTTTATATATTCATCTAATTCTTTAGATGATGTAGATACCTCCATTAGACTATTGACAGAGCAAGCTATATCTGCTTCAGTATTTTTATACCTTTGTAAAATATCAGTTATTCTAGCGCATAATGCACTTCTTTTATTAACCTCATATTCTTTGTTAAGTAAAATTGTCCAGTCAAAATCTTCTTTTTGTCTAAAATACTTTAAATTAAAGTCTGTATCTTCTACGTGCATACATAAATAATTCATTACACAATCATTTTTCATCAAAGGCATATATTTATTATATTGATAAATCATTTTCTTTTCCATCTCCGTTCTTTCATTAAACGGAATATCAAAAATTTGATTTAATGTTTTACCACAATATCTTAAACATTTTGTATTATGTTTATTAACATATTTTTTATAATCTTGTTGGAGCTGCGGATAAATATAACTCATAAAGTAAGGTTTTTTATCAACTGCAATCCTATTTTCAAATTCTTTACGCTCTATTTCTGCTTCCGTATCATTTTCGTAATCTATTTTTTGTTTATGATTCCATTTTTTATCCATTGGTGTTGCTGCAAGACCCTTAGCTTTGTCAATTTGTTCACCTTGCCTTTTTCTCATTAGTTTGAGTCTTTTTGCTAATTCATTCCATTCATCAGAACCTTCTTCAAATAAGGCTTGTTTACAAAACATTGAACTTGCAACATTAGTAATTTGACCTATTTGACTTCCAAACCCTAACATATCATTCTTTATAAGATTATGTTGTGTTAGTTTTTGATTAGGTGCTTTTCTTTTTGAATATCCTACTGGAGGATTATCTGGTCTAACTGCATTTATCATTATCGGATTATCAGTTACTAAACATATATCTCCATCAAAATCTGAATCAGAAAGTGTTACAACTGTTTTATCCCATACTGAATTTACATATCCACTCCATAAGTATTGATACCAATTATTCATTTCTTCAGTTTCTACTCTTTTTCTAATACAATGTTCGCTTGTATCTACTAATGGACTTCTCATTGTTAATAAAATATCACTATCTGTTCTTTGATTCCAAAAATTACAATACATTTCATTTTCTTTTAATAATCCTTTTACAGGCATTTCTGCTGCCCATTCACAAAGAGCATATGGGTCAGATATTTGAAAACTATAATTCCCTCTTATCCATAATCTTCCTATTTTTGCATCTTTTATTTTTCGTTTAAGAGTTTTTAATATTTGACTCTTCACATATTCATCTTTCAACAATTCTGGATTTACCATAATACCTTTAACAAAATCCATTTGTACCTCATTAAAAATATCTTCAGCATCTTCTAATTCATCATTTCTACTTCCCATTAGATAAAGTAAAACATTCATTAAATCTCCAGAACCAATACTGTTTATCCAGTCAATTGTCGGTTGAGCTAATTTATCTATATCTTCGTGGCTAAGATTTAATGTCTGTAAATATTGATAATTTGTTAAAACAAACTCATCATCTTCTTTTTTATTAACCCTTGAACATCCCCAAATATGACCATATTTATTAAAGTAGTATAAATAATCTTGCCAATTTTCATATTGTTTCCACATTTTGAATTGTGAAACTGTTAATATTACATCTATATCATTAATGTCATATTCTGTTCCCCAAACATCTTTTATAATATCTTTCTTAGCAACTTCTCTAAAAAACTTATGAAAATCAAATGGGGCACATAGCCCTTTTATATATGCAGACCTAACAATGAATCCAGCTGGCAAATAATCAAGTCCTAAATCTTCTGCCCATTGTTGTGCCATATTAGGACAAACTAATCCCATTCCATCAAACCAATTCATCCCGATATCTATTGTTTTTCTTTCAATTGTTTCTTTGTCATTTTCATCTGTTGTTATCCAGCTTACTTCTTGATTAGGTAAATCTGTTTCATAATCATTAATTACACAAACTCTAGGTGTTGTAATTTGATTAGTTGCACTTGCAAATAAGCCATAATATGCGCTATATTTTCCTAAATTTGTTTCTTTTAATTTTTTATCTAATCCACACATTAAAATTTCATTCATTTGATTATAATATCTTTTATCTATAAACATTACTTTGTTACGTCTCAAATAAGCGGCTGTACAAACAAATCTTACATATTCTATCCCATTTATTTTTAATCCTTCTTTTACAACTTGTTTATAATGTGCTTTATTAGAAAAACTAATTATTACTACATCAGGAACAAATAACATATCATCTATCTTCTTTTGATACTCTTCAATCTTTTTAATATTTTGTTTCATTTTAGGAAGACTTTTTTCATCATTTCTTATTTTGTATAACTCATCAAGTTTTTCTCTATTAAAAGGATTGTCTTTAATTTTTCTAAGGAATTGAAAAACTGCATTATCTGCAAGAGATACTAAATTCAAATCTTTTCGTGCTTGAATAGTATCATATTCAAAATTCTTATTAAGTACATTATTAATAATAAAATCTGACTTAAAAGAATATATGTAAAATAAATTGTTTTTCTTTTTCATTAAACTCCCTCTTTATCCAATTTTAAAATATCATTTAATATTTGCTCAGCAGCAAATGCTACATCTTCTAAATTTTTATTTTCTATTTCGTAATTAAAATGATATTCATCTAGTGCTGTTTCACTAGAATGAGCTTTTTGCTCTGGAGTTAATCCATTATCAAAATCAGAACCATCTTCATTCTTTCTATTCAATCTTATTGTAAATGTAAAGAAATCTGTATCTTGCCAATCTAGCTCATTAGGAAATCTACAATCTGGAATTAATACAAAATCATATTCCGTTTGTAAACCTTTTACTATTTCTTTAACACAATTTAGCCAAAGATTTGGATTATTACTTCTACAAAGATTAGTCCCCACCTGTTGCAACATCTGTCTGCCAACTTCGTCTTTTTCTCCCTTCCATCCAAAATATTCTTTACAAACCTATTTTAAAATGTCTCCATATTTGATTCTTAAACATCTATATCCACATACTCCTTGTGCTTCTTTTATAAAAGCATCTGCGAAACTATCTTTCCCGTGTTGTGCTTTTGCAGATATAAGTAATATTATTGGTTTATTCATCTAAAATTCCTCCTTATTTTAATTCTTTAATAACTATTTCAACTCTCGGATTTTCTTTATCTACATATTTATTACAATCTAGTTTTAAATACATTTGTCCAAAACAGTCATCAGTTATTACTTCTGCTTCTGACAATCCATCTGCCACAAATTTATTAAAAAATACGTAATTATCGCTATCGTGACGCATCTGAGTTGGGAAAACCCATTTGTAACTTATTTCAAATTTATCCAGTTTCCATCCATTAATTTTTTCTTTCTTACACCACCAAACAATAAATGACTTCCAATTTTGTTTTAAATTATTTTGCATTATTCTTGATGGAAGATTAGTAAATTCATTAATTGAACAACCAAATGGATATCCTTTAGTCTTGTCCTTCGCTTTTGGTTTCGCTAACGGATGATTCCTTGCTGTTGGATGGAACTTCTTGTAATATTCCCAATATTCTGTCAAGAGCTTGTCGTCTATAACTAGTTCTATTTCTTTTTGTTTCATCTATTTCCTCCCATACATCTGGTACATATTCATTTTTTAATCTATCTAGCATACTTGATGAGCCAGACGGATAGTCAAACTTTCTATGTTCAAAATATTCTTGAATTTCTTCATAATTGTCAGTTCCATATACTAGCTCCATATCTAAGTCCATTCTTTCACCTCCTGTTTTTGTCCTTCTATATTTATTATAAATTTTTCCTTTTAAAACGTTTCCAAAAAGTTTCTACCTCTAAAAGTATTGATTTTACTAGACTTAAAAAGTTATCCACATTTTATCCACAGGTCTAAAAAATTATCCACAATTTATCCACAGGGTAAAATATTAATAGACCAATACTTTCTGACATTTTTACATTTTTTCCCATTTTTTTAAAAAAAAATTTCGTCAGAAAACCGCATCCTTAACCCCATTTTTTTCTTCAAAAAGTTATCCACATTTTATCCACAGGTCTAAACATATTGATACATCTGGATTTGAGCATCATATTATAACATACCTTTTCCAAAATGTCAATATGTAGTTATTGACATTTAAGAAAGAATGTGTTATAATATAATTAAAAATTTTTGTTAAGAAACGTTGATATATCAACAAAAAATTTTTATTATAACACATTAATTCCAAAATGTCATCAAAAAAATTCAATTTTTTAAGTTATCCACAATTTATCCACAGTTTCCACAGGCGCCTTTTTGACAACTAAAATTTTACCAATTTTTGTAAAAATGTTTAAAAACCATATTAATATCAATTAAAAATAACATTTTCTACTTGATAAATATTACATTTATTATGATAAAATGTAGCCCCTGAAAATTAGCAAAAATCGAAGTTTTCGTTGAAATCTAAGGAAAAAATCCCATTTTCTTCTAAAGTGCTTGTAAATAAAAGCAAAAACTGCAAAAAATCATTTTTTAATTTGTATATATATAACTCCTGACTTTTGTCTCCCTTGCGCACCCACACGTACACGCACATACACGCTTAAATTATCTAGGTCTCTTTTTATTTAGGAGAAAGAAAAATTTAGGTGTTATTAATTACAGACGGAAATCGCCAGAGCAAAGCTCTAGCTCTTCAGGTCGGGGTGAACCCGACATCTCAACTTAGATTATTGAAAGACTTAATTTAGATAGATTATTTTTTTTTAAAAATTTGTCATTTTTACTTGACAAATAAAATACAATATGATTAAATACTTCTATCAAATATAAAACAAATGAAAAATTAAGGAGGGACAAAAATGGATGAGATTAAATTAAATTATCTTAAAGATTCAGAAGGTAATTACATTATAAAACAAAAAATTAATGATTCTTCTTATAATGATAGACATTTAATAACAACAGGAACATATTCTGAAAATTTAATTATTAGTAACAAATATTTTGAAAAAAAATTAGAACATAAATTAGAAGATATTGTTAAATTAATTGAAGAAAAAACAATGTTAGAAAATAAAATTTCAAGAAATGATTTCTTATCTGAAAGATTTATTTTAGATATAAAATCTGAAGAAGAATTCAATCCAATGTTCAAAATAATGACAGAGGAAGAAGCAGCAGAATATACAAAGAATTCTAAAAAAGTACGTATAAATATTAATTTTGAAATTGACTTCAAAATCAAGCCACATCTATGGTTCAAGGTTTTTTTAAATCTTTTTGGAAAATAAAAAAATAATTATTGACATTATTTTCTTTTTATAATATAATGTAGAAAATTTTAAAAAAGGAGGTAGATTTATTAGAGTAAAAATTTTAAAAGGAGGAACCGAAATTGACTTTAGAAGTAAATCAAGAAGAAGCCATAAGTATATTAAAAAACATAAAAATATTACCTATGGAGAGAGAAATTAAAATAAAAAATGAAGATGATGGAAAAATGGTAATTAGGAAATACCATATTAATGTAGAGAATAGTCAATATTCAAATATGGATATTGTAACTATCCAATATAAAGTTAACAAATATACTGAAAAAGTCAAAGATTATGCAGTTTATTTAACAAATAATTTTGAAGATAAAGTATATTTATGTAAGTATTCTCCAAAAGTATTAAATACATTATTTAACAATATAATATTATTAGAATTAAGTAATTGGCGCAGAATAATTCAAGGATTAAGCCCATTAAGAACAATCAACAATTATCAATCTTTAATGTTTGAATTAAATATAGATTCTAACAAACGAATAAACCATTTATTATATAAGTTAGTGGAAAAGAATACTTCTCAACTTTTAAATACCTTTAAAGAATATCAAAATAGCAATGCTATAATTCCTGTTGATATCTGGCAAAATCAACTAGTCTAATGAATTAAAAAATCTTAGGAATTTTTTCCTAAGATTTTTTCTAAATTACTTGACAAATCTTTTATCTTATGATATAATACATACATATTAGGAGGAAGATATGAAATTAAAA
>CAMEUC010000072.1 GCA_945937855.1 uncultured Clostridium sp.
GGATGTCTTTTGATATTTTTAATAAAGCAATTACTCACACAAATTACAATTTTTGCTCTGAACTGTAACAAAATAAAATTATAATTCATTTACTACTTTCATAAAACTTCTATATTTCAAATAAAATAAATCTGAATCTTTTTCATTTATTGAATTATACAGTTCATTTAACAACACATATATTTTATTTGTTTTATATGTTTTATCTTTATTATAATCTATATCACTCATAACTTCTAAATAAACATCTATCGCACTTTTTAAATTATCTTTTATTACGCTATTTCCCATATCTGAGGCCAAACTATATGCATTGATTACATAGCTTTGTGTTTGTCTTATTTTTTGTAAATTTTCATCTGCATTTATTTCTTTTAAAAATCTTGGTATATCAGAGTATAGTTCTGCAAGTACCGTTAAACTTTGTTGCTTGTCCTCATTTTTTATTGCAATTATGCAAGAATCTAACTTTGAACTAAAATCCAAAATCGTTTCATCTTTAACATTTAAACCATATAAATCAAGTAGAATTAAACTCCAGCTTTCATTTACTAATTCTATTTCTGGTTTTATTTTAGTCCAATCGATATTGTTTCTATCTTGCGCTAAAGTTGAGTCTGTTACCATTTTTGTTGTATTTATTAAATCTTCATTTTCAGCCCCTTGCTGTCCAGAATCTTGCGTAGTGCTACTTGATTGTCCTCCCTCCTCAGATTCTTGTTTTGTCTTCCCTTCTGTGCTTTCTTGTCCACTCTCTTCTTGTCCCTGTTTATCTTGTGTTTCTTTATCTAAGGTCACATCTTCAGATATAACTGTATAAGTATTAAAAGATATATTATTTAATTCATTTAACATGTCTATTATCTTTAAATTTAAATATTCTAATTCTGCAATAACCTTTCCTTTTAACTCTTCTTCATCATTTTTACTACATCCCGAAAACCAAAATAAAATTATTACTAAGGAAAATATTGCAAGTATTTTTTTACTTTTTTTCAAATAAATCACCTAAAAATAATGTTCCCTAAAAAATACCTTTTATTCTTTTACATATTGAAGGTAATTTGTCAAATAATAATACTGGAGGTTTTTATATGAGTGCTATTGTAAATATATATAGTAAAAAAGATAATGAAATTAAAAAATTTGTAAATGCTTTTTTTAGCAAAAATATTAATATTACTGATAATTCTAAATTTGAAATTGTTTATGATAATCCCTTAGTTGCCTCAGATATAATTAGTGCTTTTATAGATAATAATGATAAATTCCAAATAAATATGTGGATTAGTTTAGATGAAGATTTTTTTATTAATGTAACCCCACATAATGCAGATAAAATAATAAGGTATCTTTTTGAAAGATACCCTTATTAATTATTCGTTTTTCATTCTTCATTATTCATTAATGTCTTCTGCTTCTCCTGATTTTTCTTCTGTTTCCTCTTCTGGTATTTGCTCTGGTTCCACTACATCAACAGTTTCTAGTTTGTATCCACATTTTGAGCAAAATACAGCATCATTTTCTATTTCAGCATAACATTTTGGGCATTGTCTTTTTTTGTTTAATTTTAATATTTCTTGTCTTGCTTCTTCAATTTCTTTTGATAAATCGTCTATTTTTTCGCATTGTTCTTGTAGTTCTTCTTTAATATTAATATTTTCCTCTCTTACATGTTTTTCATACACTTTTTTTCCTATTTCTTCATATAGGTCACTTATTTTGTTTTTGTTGTCATTCATTTTTATTTTTAATTTTGTTTCCTTTGTTATTTTGCTTGTTGCTTCTGTTGTCTTTTTTCCTATTTCATTAAAAAATCCCATTTTCTTTCACCTCTATTATTTATTATTCAATATATTAAATAAAAATTAATGAAGTGCACTTCACAGATCCCACTTCTAATATTTTTATTTTATATTCTCTCTGAAACATTATTATTTACATTATTTATTTTTTTATTCTAATCTTCAAATTTTGCTTCTCTATTCATTAATTTAATTACTTCTTCTTTTGGATTTGAATTTTCAAATAAAACTTTGTAAACAGAATTTACAATTGGCATTTCTACATCATATTTTTTTGAAAGTTCATATGCAATTTTTATGTTATCTATACTTTCAATTACCATTCCAATTTCTTTTTTTGCTTCTTCTATAGTTTTTCCCTGACCTATTAATATACCTGCACGTCTATTTCTACTATGGCCACTCATACATGTAACTATTAAATCTCCCAGTCCTGTTAAACCATATATTGTATTTACATCTCCGCCCATTTTTACTGTTAATTTTGCCATTTCTGAAAGTCCTCTTGTAAGTAAAGCTGCAAATGTATTGTCTCCTAAATTTAAGCCAGTTATAACACCAGCGCAAAAAGCAATTATATTTTTAAGCGCTCCACCAAGCTCCGCACCTTTTATATCATATGATTTGTATATTCTTAATGTCTCACTCATAAAAGTTTTACTTACATTTTCTAGTACCTCTTCATCTTTTGATGCAATTACTAATGCTGTAGGAATTCCTATTGACACTTCTTCTGCATGGCTTGGTCCTGATAATCCCCCAATTTTAGAATTTGGTAACTCTTCTTCTACTACCTCGTTTAATGAATATAATGTTTTTTCTTCAAATCCTTTTGAGCATATAATTATCTGTTGGTTTGTTACATATTGTTTAAATTTTTTTATTGTTTCTCTTACAAATTTTGATGGAGTAACAATTAGTATCATTTCAGTTCCGTCTATAGCTTCCTTAAAATCTGTTGTGCAAAGCACCCCATCTGGAATAACAGCTTGTGGCAAAAATTTACACTTTTTTTCATTGTTTATCAAATCAGCTTCTTCTTGCATAAAAGACCACACTTTTACATTGTGTCCTAATTTAGCAAGATGAATCGCAAGAGCTGTTCCCCAGCTTCCACTTCCTATAATACATATATTTTTCATTTGTAATCCTCCTATTTTTTAAAAGATAATTTATTTTCTTTTCCTTCTTTTATCCTTTTTATGTTACTTCTATGGTTAAATACAACTAATGCTGCTATTAAAAAGCTTATCACTGTTCCAATTGCTGTACCACCTTCGTGTATAAAGATAGTTAATATTGGGAAAAGAATTGCTGCAAATATTGATCCTAATGAAACCATTCTAGTTATTGCAATTATTACAAGCCCAAATACTAAACATATTAAACCTATTTTCCAATCTAGCATTAGTAAAACTCCTATTGCTGTTGCGACTCCTTTTCCGCCTCTAAATTCAAAAAATATTGGGTATGTATGTCCTAGTATTACCATAAAACCTGCAATATATTTTAAAGTATTAACATCAAATCCAGTCCACATATTTTTTGCGAATATTGCTACAAGAATTGCTGCCACACCTTTTAATATGTCACATACAAGTGTTAATAATGCTACTTTTTTTCCTACCGTTCTTAATACATTGGTTGTTCCTGCATTTTTGCTTCCCTTTTCTCTTACATCAAATCCCGCAAATTTTCTACTAAATATTACTGCAAAGTTTATGCTTCCTATAACATATGCAACTATTGCTACTGTAATGTATGCCTCCATAATAATACCTCCTATAAATTATTTTTTTCGCCTTTTTCTCTGGCGATTATTCTTATTGGTGTTCCTTCTAATTCAAAATTGCTTCTTATTTGATTTGCCAAATATCGTTCATATGAAAAATGGAACAAGTCTTTACTGTTTACAAATATTATAAATGTTGGTGGCTTAGATGAACTTTGAGTGGCATATAAAATTTTTAGTCTTCTTCCTTTATCTGTTGGTGGTTGTACTACAGCTATTGCCTCATTTATAACCTGATTTAATGTTGCTGTTGAAATTCTAAGTGAGTTATTTTTAGCTACCTTTTTAATTAAATCAAACAGCTTATCTACCCTTTGCCCAGTCTTTGCTGAAATAAACAAAATTGGAGCATAGGTTAAATATCGTAATTTATTATAAACATCTTTTTTATACTGCTCTAATGTTCCAGTTTCTTTTTCAACTTCATCCCATTTATTAATTACAATAATTATGCCTTTTCCAGCTTCATGTGCCTCTCCTGCAATTTTTGTATCTTGCTCTGTTACACCTTCAGTTGCATCTATCATCATTAAACACACATCTGCTCTTTCCACTGCTAAAAGTGACCTCATTACACTAAATTTTTCAATACTATCATTTACTTTGCTTTTCTTTCTAATACCTGCTGTATCTATGAAATTATATTTTCCTGTTTCATTTTCAAAATAAGAATCTATCGCGTCCCTTGTTGTTCCTGCAACATCACTTACTATTACTCTATTTTCTCCTAGAATCTTATTTACTAGTGAAGACTTTCCAACATTTGGTTTCCCAATTATTGCAACATTAATTACTTCTTCATTATCCTCATTTTCACCTATTGGAGGCAAATTATTATATATTTCGTCTAGAACATCACCTATTCCTAAAGCATTTGTAGAAGAAACTGGCATAGGGTCTCCTAACCCCAAATTGTAAAATTCATATATATCATCACTTGTTTGCCCATAATTATCAGCTTTGTTACACACAAGAACAACTGGTTTTCCAGATTTTTTTAGCATCATAGCAATTTCTCTATCTGCAGCTGTTACTCCTTGCTTTATATCTGTTATAAATACTATTACATCTGCTATATTTATTGCTATGGTCGCTTGTTCTCTCATTCCAAATAGAATAACATCTTTTGATTCTGGTTCTATTCCTGCTGTGTCTATTAAAGTAAAATTTCTTCCTCTCCAATTACTATCTGCATATACTCTATCTCTTGTAACACCTGGAGTGTCTTCAACAATTGAAAGTCTTTTGCCTACTATATAATTAAAAAATGTAGATTTGCCAACATTGGGTTTACCAATTATTGCGACCATTGGTTTTGACATTTTTTTCACCTAACTTTCTTGTTTGTATTTTATATCATTTATGCAATTTAGTCAATAAAAAAAAGATACTTATTAAGCATCTTTTTTTTCTATAACTTCTTTTCCATCATAGTATCCACAATTTGGACAAACTCTATGTGGCATTACTGGTTCATTACAATGTTTACATCTTGCAATACTTGGTTTTTCTAATTTCCATGTTGATCTTTTTAAATGTGTTCTTTCTTTTGACCATCTTCTTTTTGGTTGTGCCATTTTTCTCCCTCCTTAAATAACTATAGTATCTATGTAAATAGTATTTTCAAAAATTGTCACTAAAATAGTATACTAGTAATTTAAAAATTTGTCAAGCGATTAATGATTTTTTTTAGTTTTAATGAATTTTTTTAGTTTTTAGGGTTAATGTTTAGTCAATTTATTAAATTAATACTGTATTTGTAGGGGCAATGCTCCGTCCTTTCCCTTGGAAGGGACTTAAGCCCTACCTTATACAGTTTTAAATTTTTAAGCGCTACTTACTGAACATTAACAATTTTTCTGTTAATATCAACATCGCAACGGATCACACAAGCAAGGCCACACAGAAGGGTTTATTTTTACTCTGCTGTTAATGTTAAATATGTTATTCCAGAACTGTCTGTTTCACTGTCTACTGTATATCTGATATTAGATCCCAGAGAAACTACCGGGCGAACCCCAGTAGCGTTGACGGAGCTGTTCATGTATCCGGCATAGATCACAATGCACACGCCGTTGCAATCGCTAGTGCTAGGAAACGGAGAGGCCAACCAGTAATATGAAACAATACTACCATTTGAACTATAATCGTAGTTATAAGTTGACATTCCTGTTACATTTTTTAATTGGTCTAATCTATATAGTCCTATACTATCTGTCATTATTGTGTCCTTACTATCAATATCACTTCTTCCTAATGCCTCGTTTACTTCTTTTAATGTTAATAATCTAACTGATGTTACATCGTTTCTTACTTTAAATAAATCATTTCCCGTTTTTTCTGCTGTATTGTTATTGTTTGCATCATATGTTGCTCCTCCTGTTGTTATAGATGTGAAATATCCTAAGTTGTTACCTCTATCCGTACTACTATAAGCAAATTTTATATCTCCAAAGTTATAGTACATTCCTGCTGATGCCTGTAAAGCATAATATGTTGATTCTCCTGTATAGAAAGTATAATCAGCTCCTCCTAATACCTCTCTAAAATCTGTTAAATTTGGTACTGTTGGGGCTTCTGAACTTTCCGTTGTTACCCACCAGCTTTTATTAGTTGAACTGTCACTCCAAGCATAATATAATTTTGCTGGTATTCCTGTACTTATTAATTTTACATTAGATATTGTTCCATCTCCATTATTTGTATAATCCAATAATCTCCATCCATTTGTTGTTGTATATTCTTTAGCTATATATGCATCTGTATATGCTACTCCATATTCTACAAATGAGCCTTTGGCTACGTTTATTGGTTTTAGTATTTTTAGGGTTACTTCACAGGTTTCACTATATGTTACTCCTTCATATATACATTTTGCCATTACTGTTACTGTTGCATTTGCTGTTCCTACTGCTGTTACTGTTACTGTTTTTCCTGTTGTTTCACTTAAGGTAACTGCTGTTTGGTCTTCTGGTGTTACTTCCCATGTTATTTCTGGCTCTTTTTCCATTCCAAATGTACTTGCTGTTATTGTTCCTGTTAGTATTTCTTCTCCTTCTACTTCTGTGGTTTCTTTTTTCTTTAAGTTTATTGTTGTTGTATCTATTTCTATTCCTGTTGTTATTGGATTATCATTTAAGTAGTCTTCTATTGATGCATACCATTTTCCGTCTATTTTTATTTTTCCACTTGCCAATGTTTGCTCTGCATTTATTGCATCTTGTGTTTCTTTTACTGCTTGTCCTGCATGTTCAAATAGTCCTCCATTTACAGCTACTGTTATGGTTACAGCAACTAGGATTAGCATTACAATGATTGTGATTATTAAAGCTATTAGGGTGATACCCCTTTGTGAAGTGTGATGTGGGATGTGTGATGTGGAATTTAAGTTTTTCCCTACATTTTCTTTTTTGTTTCGTTAATTTTTAACATTTTTAATTC
>CAMEUC010000073.1 GCA_945937855.1 uncultured Clostridium sp.
GGCGGATGTTTTTTGATATTTTTAACAAAGCAATTACTCACACAAATTACAATTTGTAAAATCAATTATAATATGATAAAATACATACTGAACTAATAGAGAGAAGGAGATAAACAATGAAAATACATATAGTTTTAGTAGAACCAGAAATACCACAAAATACAGGAAATATTGCAAGAACATGTGCAATAATAGGAGCAAAATTACATTTAGTAAGGCCTCTAGGATTTGAAATAAGTGATAAATACTTAAAAAGAGCGGGATTAGATTATTGGGACAAGCTTGATATTGAGGAACATGAAAATTTAAGTCAATTCTTAGAAGAATATCCGATAGATAAAAATAATATGTACTTTGTAACAACAAAAGGAAAACATTGTTATACAGAAATTAAATATAATGAATTAGAAGAAGTGTTTATGCTATTTGGAAAGGAAACAAAGGGCTTGCCAGAGAATTTATTAAAGGATAATTTAGATAATGCAATAAGAATACCAATGAGAGAAAATTTTAGGTCTTTAAATTTATCCAATTCTGTTGCGATAGTTGCATATGAAATGTTAAGGCAAAATGAATTTAAAAATTTACAAGAAATAAGCAATTATTTTGACAAATAAAAGATGATGTCTTTTATTTGTTCAAAACCCCTTTTAATATTACAAAATTTATGATAAAATATGCAAGAAGAAAAGGATGTGAGAAAATGCAAGTTATTTTATTACAAGATATAAAAAATGTAGGAAAAAAAGACCAAATTATAAACGCAAATGATGGATATGCAAGAAATTTTTTATTTCCAAAGAAGTTAGCAGTAGAAGCTAGTAAAGATAATTTATTAAAATTGCAGGCAAAACAAGCATCAAATGCTCATAAAAAGAATTTAGAGATAGAAGCAAATAAAGAATTAGCAAATAAAATAGAAGGGATTACTTTAGAGTTAAAAGTAAAAGCAGGAACAAATGGAAAAACCTTCGGAGGAATAACAACTAAAGAAATCGCAGAGGAATTAAAAAAACAATACAAAATGGATATAGATAAAAAGAAAATTGCACTAAAAGAAACAATTAAAACAATTGGAAGATTTACAGTAGAAGTAAAATTTGGAGACGGAGTAAACGCAAAATTAACTGTCGAAATTAAACCAGAATAATAGTAGAGAACGACGCCCTCGTCGCTCCAAAAAAATAGGAGGAACAAATGGATATTGGAAAAATTCCACCACACGATACAGAAGCAGAACAGGCAGTTTTGGGAAGTATGCTAACAGATCAAGATGCAGTACTAGATGCAATAGAAGTACTAAAACCAGAAGACTTTTATAGAGATGATAACAAATACATATATGAAGCAATAGTAAATTTATATAATAAAGCAGAGCCTATCGATATAATAACAGTAAAATCTGAACTTATTTCAATGGGAAAATTTGAGGTTGTTGGAGGTTTTGAATATTTAGGAGTTCTACCAGATAAAGTACCACTAGCTGCTAATGCTGAAAGATATATAAAAATTGTTGAAGAGAAATCGTTACTTAGACAACTTATAAAAGCATCGAACGACCTTATAGATTTAGGGTATGCACAAAATGAAGAAGTAGAAACCATAATGGATCAAGCAGAAAAAAAGATCTTTGATATAATGCAAGGGAAAAATCAAAAAGGATTTTCTGTAATAAAAGATGTATTAATAGAAAGCTTTGCGGAAATAGAAAAATTATATAATCAAAAAGAACCAATAACAGGTGTGCCAACAGGATTTGCTGATTTAGATTACAAAACAGCGGGACTTCATAATTCAGATTTAATACTAATTGCTGCAAGACCAGCTATGGGTAAATCTGCATTTGCATTAAATATCGCAGCGAATGCAGCAATAAATGCCAAAGTTCCAGTTGCAATATTTAACTTAGAAATGTCAAAATCACAATTAGTAAACAGAATGCTTTGTAGTGAAGCAATGGTAGATAGCAACAAAATAAGAACAGGAAAAATAGAAGAAGATGACTGGACAAAACTTGCAACAGCACTTGGACCATTATCTGAG
This sequence comes from uncultured Clostridium sp., assembly GCA_945937855.1. Taxonomy (GTDB): domain Bacteria; phylum Bacillota; class Clostridia; order TANB77; family CAG-508; genus UMGS1933. The sequence goes on from CAMEUC010000073.1 coordinate 2,044, forward strand.
GCACCAATATATATTGATGATACAGCAGGAATATCAGTAACAGAAATAAGAGCAAAATGTAGAAAATTAAAATTAGAAAAAAATATAGGTTTAGTTGTAATAGATTATTTACAATTAATACAAGGAAGCGGAAAAAGGAATTCTAGCCGTGAACAAGAAATTTCTGAAATAAGTAGGTCATTAAAAATATTAGCAAAAGAATTAGATATACCAGTTATTGCTTTATCACAGCTATCAAGAGCTGCTGAACAAAGACAAGACCATAGACCAATGTTATCAGACCTTCGTGAATCTGGAGCAATAGAGCAAGATGCTGACATTGTAATGTTTTTATATAGGGATGATTATTATAATCCAGATTCTGAAAAGAAAAATATTGCAGAAGTAATTTTAGCAAAACATAGAGCAGGTTCAACTGGAACAGTAGAACTATTATGGATGGGTAATTATACAAAATTTGCAAATATTGAAAAATATAGAGAATAAACAAGTAGGCAAGGTTATACCTTGCCTACTTGTTGGTGAGAGGGTAATAGGCCTTTGCGAGCGCCTCCCAATACGCTCGCTCTGACGGGGTAAACCGAGCCAGGTATGCCTCAGATCGGTTTACAATTCCGTCCTTGGAAACTCCAAAATCTCTTTCAGATGTTCCGAGGCCAATGAATATTATTAGATTTCCATTGGTTATCGAACCATGGGCTCCTGTAATATTCATGAACTGATTAGACATAGTATTTTCCTCCAAAAAATTATTTCTTGATGCCATTCCAAAGGGGTATTCGCTAAGAGGAATGATAATACAAGATAAATATATTATAGCACATTTTTTGAAAATATGCAAAATAGATATTAAAATAGTATGAAAAAATGAAAGCAGGAACCCTAGAAGGGTTCCTGCTACCGGTAAATTTACCGGTCGGAGGTTGGAGGAGTAAGCTGGATTTTTACCAACTTATCCACTTCTTGAAGGAGTATCAATGCTCCATCAAGATATAGCTTGATTTTTGTTCTGTCTTCTGGAGAAAGATTAATATTGTCTAATGCGCTGTCCTCTTCCAAAGCACTTAAGTGTGCCGAGAGAACTTTTACCTGATCAAGAATTTCTTTAAATGCCATTTGATAAAACCTCCTTTTAAATTTATGGCAATAATATTATACCATACTTTACAAAAATATTCAAAAATTGACTATTTCTTTATAAAATGCTATAATTTGAATATTGTTAGAAAAGTGGAGGAAAGATGATTAGAGGAACAAATAAAATTCCAGTAGAAGAACAGGTATATAATTGTATAAAAAAATATAATCTAATAAAAAATGGAGATAATATTGTAATAGGAGTATCTGGAGGACCAGATTCTATATGTCTTTTACATGTATTAAATTTGTTAAAAGAAAAGCTTAGAATAAAAATATATGTAGCACATATTAACCATATGATAAGAGAAGAGGCAGATTTAGAGACTGAATATGTAGAGAATTTTTGTAAAGAATTAGGAATAGAATGTTATGTGAAAAAAATAGATGTGCAAGATTTCGCAAAAACAAATAAAATTGGGACGGAAGAAGCAGGAAGAAATATTAGATATGAATTTTTTGATGAAATTTTAAAAAAAGTTGGAGCAAATAAAATTGCAACAGCGCATAATAATAATGATAAAGCTGAAACAGTGTTATTAAATATTTTAAGAGGAAGCGGAGCATCGGGACTAAAAGGAATTGAACCAATGAGAGATAATAAATATATAAGACCATTAATTGAAACTAATAGAGAAGATATAGAAGAATATTGTAAACAAAATAATTTAGCCCCTAAAATAGATAAAACGAATTTGGAGAGCATATATAAAAGAAATAAAATTAGAAATGACTTAATTCCGTATATACAAAAGGAATTTAATCCTAATATTGTAAAAACAATAAATAGATTATCAGAGGTTGCAAAAGAAGAAAACGAATTTTTAGAAAAAATTGTAGAAGATAAATTTAATGTGATTTGTGTAGGGGAGACTATTGGTAGGCCGCCATACGAAGAAAATGCTAAATTACAAATTATTTTAGACTTAAAAAAATTTAACAACTTAGAATTAGTAATAAAAAGAAGGGTTATACTATATACTATTAGGAAGGTAATTGGAAATACAGTCGGTATTGAAAAAGTAAATATAGATGAAATAATTAAATTATGTCAAAACAATATTGGCAATAAATATTTAAAACCGACCAAAAATATAAAGATTTCTATCAAAAATAAAAAAATTTTTTTTATAAGCACAAAACGGGCTTCCGTAAGCAAAGCCTTGATACAAGCAGAATGTAGCAAAAAAACTTTGCGTAAAAGTATTGAAAAAACAAAATACATATGTTATATATAATAAAGATTCGAAATAAAACAAAAGGAGAAGAGAAAATAATATGAAAAATGGATTAAAAACATTAGCCATGTGGCTAATAATAGGTATAATATTTATAGTAGTAGTTTCTGCAGTAATGGAAAACTCAGAGACAAAAATGGACTATTCAGATTTGCTAGTGGCAATGGGAAATGGAACAGTAGAAGAAATAGAGTTGAATTCTGAAGGAAGTAAGGCATATGTCACTTTAAAAAACTCGAATTTAGAAAAAGAAGTTAACATTCCAAGCTTAGATAGCTTTATGAATGAAGTAAATGAATATTTAGTAGCAGGAAATATTACTTTAAAACAAGCTTCAGAATCTATTTTTATAACAATATTAAGCTTATTATCACCATTTGCTATAGCCATAGTATTTTTACTATTTTGGGCTTTATTTATGAATAATCCACAAAGTGGTGGAAATAAAACAATGTCATTTGGTAAAAGTAGAGCTAGAATGATGGGGACTACAGATAAAACAAAAATAACGTTCAAAGATGTTGCAGGTGTAGATGAAGAAAAAGAAGAATTACAAGAAATTGTAGAGTTTTTAAAATCTCCAAAGAAATTTACTGATATGGGAGCAAGAATTCCAAAAGGTGTTTTACTTGTAGGACACCCAGGGACAGGTAAAACATTACTTGCAAAAGCAGTAGCAGGAGAAGCAGGAGTACCATTTTTTATAATAAGTGGTTCAGACTTTGTTGAAATGTTTGTTGGTGTTGGTGCTTCAAGAGTAAGAGACTTATTTGAACAAGCAAAGAAAAATGCACCATGTATAATTTTTATAGATGAAATTGATGCAGTTGGACGCCAAAGAGGAGCAGGACTTGGTGGAGGACATGATGAAAGAGAACAAACATTAAATCAATTATTAGTTGAAATGGACGGATTTGGAACAAACGAAGGTGTTATAGTACTTGCTGCAACAAATAGACCAGATGTATTAGATAAAGCATTATTAAGACCGGGAAGATTTGATAGACAAATAGTGGTTCCAGCACCAGATGTAAGAGCAAGAGAAGAAATATTAGAAGTACATGCTAGAAAGAAAAGATTAGCAGATGATGTAGATTTAAAAATAATTGCTAAAAACACAGCTGGTTTTGCAGGAGCAGACCTAGAAAATGTATTAAATGAAGCAGCATTACTTGCAGCCAGAAGAGATAAACACGAAATAGGAATGCAAGAAGTAGAAGATGCAATGATAAAAGTAACAATGGGACCAGAGAAGAAGAGTAGAGTAAGAAGTGATAAAGAGAATAAATTAACAGCTTACCATGAAGCAGGTCATGCAGTAGTAAGTAAATTCTTACCAACACAAGATACAGTACATGAAATATCAATTATTCCAAGAGGAATGGCTGGTGGATATACAATGTATAGACCAGAGGAAGACAAAAATTATATGGCAAAATCTGAAATGGAAGAGTCTATAGTTTCATTACTAGGAGGTAGAGTTGCAGAAAGCTTAGTATTAGGAGATATTTCAACAGGAGCAAGTAATGATATAGAAAGAGCAACAAAAATTGCAAGAGACATGGTAACCAAATATGGTATGAGTGATGCTCTTGGAACAATAACATTTGGATCGGGTCAAGAAGAAGTATTCTTAGGAAGAGACTTTACACAAACAAGAAACTTCAGTGAAGAAACAGCAGCAAAAATAGATATAGAAGTGAAATCAATAATAGACAAAGCATATGTTACTGCAAAAGAAATACTATCAAACAACATAGATAAATTACACGCAGTAGCTGGTGTACTATTAGAAAAAGAAAAAATAAGCGGAGAAGAATTTGCTAAGATATTTGAAGAATAATAATAAAAGGCGATTGATTTATAAATCAATTGCCTTTAGTTTTATTTTTCTTTCCCATTTTCATAATATTTCTTTAATTTTTCATATGCTAGGTAATTTATTGTACCAGCAGGGAATTTTCCATTTGCATTTTTCTTTCCGGCAGGAACCCCTGTTAATATTTCTATTCCTTCATCAATTGTAGAAACAGCATATATATGGAATTTACCTTCTTTTACAGCATTTATTATTTCATCTGATAAATGCAAATTTTTCACATTTTGAATTGGAATTATAACACCTTGTTCATAGTTTAATCCTTTTGTTTTACAAGTATTGTAAAAACCTTCTATTTTTTCATTTACTCCACCTATTGGTTGAATGAATCCTTTTTGATTTACAGATCCAGTTACAGCAATGGATTGGTTAATTGGTATTCCAGAAAGGCTAGATAGTATTGCATAAGCCTCTGTACTAGAAGCACTGTCGCCATCTACACCATTGTATAATTGTTCAAAACATAAACTTGCTGTAAGTGAAAGAGGGAAGTCTTGCGCAAATTTTTCACCTAAATATCCAGAAAGTATTAAAACTCCCTTAGAATGTGAAGGACCAGAAATTTCTACTTCTCTTTCTATATTTACAATTCCTGTTTTTCCCATATAAGTATTAGCAGTAATTCTTGAAGGCTTTCCAAAAGTATAATCTCCAATAGTCATAACAGTTAATCCATTTATAACACCAACCTCATAGCCGTCTGTATTAATAAGTAATGTATT
>CAMEUC010000074.1 GCA_945937855.1 uncultured Clostridium sp.
ACAGCGCCGGTGGGAAGCAACGAACGATTTAAAATATATAACACCCTGGGAGCGGTTTATTAAAAACACTCACACGAATTACAATTTCCAAAATTAAATATTAATAAAAAGTATTAATGTCTTATTATTGTAACATTTTCGTAATATTGTCGAAATAAAGATGATGATTTTTATTGACTAATGGAAAAATAAATGGTAAAATTTACCAGTAGAAACTTAGGGAGGTTTGTGTTTGATGGGGGATTTAAAAATAAAAAAAGTATGTGGTTTTAATATAAGTAGCATACATTTTTCAATGATGATTCTTCCTTATATCAACAAAGAACTAGAACAAGAAAAGAATATTATAACTATTTTAGAAGGTAACTTGGAGAAAAATATAAGACAAGTTTTAGCAAAAATAACAATAAACAAAGAAGCAAAAGAAAAAATTCTAAATATAAATTGGAAAGATTCTGATATAAACAAGAACAACATTGAAAAAATAATAAAATCAAATTTATTAAAAAAAGAAAAATTAGATATAATTGTATATGGAAGTGAAAGGTATATTAATTTAGCAAATGAAATAATTAATAGGATAATAAATAAAAATATAAAAAGTATAGAGGGAAAAAACATAAAAATAATAGATTGTTACACTGTAAATGATTTTAAAGAAAACATAAGAGAAATTTTGGATAATCATGATGTCATGTTTAATACGTCTGGAGAGCATAAAATAGAGGAAATTTTCGATGGATATCATTCAGCATAAAAAAAGTGTTGACAAAAATGTCGTAATGGGTTAAAATAAGCTCAGGGCAATTAGTGTTATGACATTTTTTTGTTCATTTGTTTTTTTCATTATTTTAGAAAGTATTTAGTTTAGCTAAATACTTTCTGTTTTTTTAGGAATATAAGCTAAACAAAACATATTGACTATTTCCCATATTTATTATAAAATTCCTTCATAAGGAGGGATTTTTTTGGAAGAAAAAATTAAAAATTTAAAAGAAATTTTACAAAAATATGGACAGGTACATTTACTTTCAAATTTTGACGAAGTAAATGAGGAAAAAAAAGAAAAATTATTAGAACAGATATCACAAATAAATTTTGAACAGATGAAAAATTTATATGAAAGTGTTGGAAAAACAGTAGAGGATGCAAATATAAAAATTGAACCAATTTCATATGTAGAAAAAGCTAATATAGAAGAAAGCAAAAAACAAGCATATTTTGAGAAGGGGGCAAGTGTTTTAAAAGAAAATAAACTTGCAGTAGTTACAATGGCAGGAGGACAAGGAACAAGACTTCGGACATAATGGACCTAAAGGGACATTTTATTTAAATGTAGAGCCTAAAGCTAAATCTATATTTGAACTATTATGTGAAACATTAAAAAGAGCAAATGAAAAATATAATATAAGTATTCCTTGGTATATAATGACAAGTAGAGAAAACAATGTGGATACTGTTAAATTTTTTGAAGAAAATAATTATTTTAACTACAATAAAGATGATGTTAAATTCTTTGTTCAAGGGGAATTACCAATGCTTAGTACTTCTGGGAAAATACTTTTAAATGAGCAAGGTACAGTTAAACTTGCAGCAGATGGACATGGAGGAGTTTTTGAATCTATGTTTAAAAATGGTGTTGTAGAAGACATGAAAAGAAGAAATATAGAATGGATTTTTATAGGACCTGTAGATAATCCTTTAGCACAAATGGTAGATGAAGTTTTAATTGGGCTTTCTGAAGAACAAAATGCAATGAGTGCAGGTAAATCTGTTGTTAAGGCAAATCCTAGTGAAAAAGTTGGTGTGTTTTGCTTAAGAAATGGGAAACCAAGTGTTGTTGAATACACAGAAATAAGCGAAGAGATGGCAAATAGATTAGACAAAAATGGTGAATTAGCTTTTGGTGAATCACATATAAATTGTAATATGTTTAATATAAAGGGAATAGAAAAAATAGGAGCAGAAAAACTTCCTTATCATGTAGCATTTAAAAAAGCATCATATATGGATGAAAAAGGAGAAATCATAACTCCTGTTGAACCAAATGCATATAAATTTGAAAGCTTTATATTTGATGCTTTTGAAAAACTAGATAATATGACTATTTTAAGAGTAAAAAGAGAGGAGGAATTTGCACCAGTAAAAAACGCGAATGGAACAGACTCGCCAGAAACAGCAATAAAATTATATAATGATTATCATAAAAGAGATTAAAATTGTAGTTTGGAGGTGAGAGGTGGGAGGTGAGAAGTGTGATTGGTAAGGGCAACTCTTCCAAGAAATCACCCGAAAATCACACCTCGCACTTCTCACTTCGCACTTCAGTTTGCAAAAGCCAACGCTTTTGCAAACTACAATTTATAAATTAAATATAAAATAATAACTTTTTAGGAGGATAGTATGGAAAGATACCAAGAAAAATATGAAGAATGGCTAAATAATCCATTTTTTGATGAAGATGTGAAAAAAGAACTTCTAAGCATAAATGACAATGAAGAAGAAAAAGAAGATAGATTTTACAAAGATTTAGAATTTGGAACAGCAGGTCTAAGAGGAGTAGTAGGAATTGGAACAAACAGAATGAATAAATTTACAGTAGGAAAAGCAACACAAGGTTTAGCAGAATATATTATAGAAAAAGGTGGGCAAGAAAGAGGAGTTGCAATAGCTTATGACTCAAGACATATGTCAGAGGAATTTAGCGAGCAAGCGGCGCTTATATTAAATGCTAATGGAATAAAAACATATAGATTTGATTCATTAAGACCAACACCAGAATTATCTTTTTCAGTAAGACATTTAGGTTGTATTTCTGGAATAGTTGTTACAGCAAGCCATAATCCACCAAAATATAATGGATATAAAGTTTATTGGGAAGATGGTGCACAAATAACAGAACCAATAGGCGGAGAAATAATAAACAAAGTAAATAGTATAACAGATTTTAGTACAATAAAAACTATATCAAAAGAAGAAGCTGTTAAAAAAGGTTTATATAATGTACTTGGAAAAGAAATGGATGATTTATATATTGCTGCGATTAAGAAAAATTTATTACATCCAGAGGCTATAAAAGAGGTTGCAGATGATTTGAGAATAGTATATACGCCATTACATGGAACAGGAAATAGACTAGCAAGTAGAATTTTAAAAGAAATAGGATTTAAAAATGTGTATGTTGTACCAGAGCAACAAGAACCAAATGGAGATTTTCCAACAGTGAGTTATCCAAACCCAGAAGATCCAAAAGCATTTAAAATGGCATTAGATTTGGCAAAAAAAGTAGATGCGGATATAGTTTTGGCAAATGACCCAGATGCAGATAGAATTGGTGTACATGTAAAAGACACAAAAACAGGAGAATATGTATTATTTAATGGCAATATGATAGGACTTACTGTTGCAGAATACTTAATAACTCAGCAAAGAGAAAAAGGATTATTACCAGAAAAACCAGCATTAATAAAAACAATAGTATCTTCAAACATGACAGACCAAATTTGTAAGCAAAATGGAGTATCCTTGTATGAAGTTTTAACAGGATTTAAAAATATTGCATCGAAAATAAGAGAATTTGAAAAAGATAATAGTCATAAATGTATAATGGGATATGAAGAAAGTTATGGTTGTTTAATTGGTGACCATGCAAGAGATAAAGATGGCATAATAGTAGTAATGCTAATATCAGAAGCGGCTGCATATTATAAAACAAAAGGAATGACATTATGGGATGCAATGCTTGAAATGTATAAAAAATATGGATATTATAAAGAAGGTCAAATTGTAGTTGTAAAAGAAGGAGCAGATGGAGAAGCTCAAATTAAACAAAAAATGGAGGAACTAAGAAATAATCCATTAGAAAAAATAGGAGATTTTGAAGTTTTAAAAATAAAAGATTGTTTAAACCATACAATAAAAGATTTGAAAACAGGAGAAATAAAACAATGGGATTTACCAAAATCTAATGTTTTATACTATGAAATGGAAAACGATTTTTGGTGTGCAGTAAGACCCTCTGGAACTGAACCAAAAATAAAATTCTATATGGGAGTAAAGGGAAACAGCTTAAAAGATGCAGATGAATTATTAGAGAAATTAATAAATTCAATGAGAAAACTTGCTGAATAAAGATTTGAAATATATGGGTTGTAAATGTGCCATATTTATAAATCTAGTTGTAGGGGCGTATGATTGCGCCCCTATATTTATTTTTTTGTATTCCATCCTTTTATGTTACTTCTTTTAATTGCTCCATAAATATTAGTTTTTACACCCGGAATTTGTTTTTGAAGTTCTCCTATTAAATTTTTCATATCTTCTCTTTTAGAAACACCGTCCATCGGACAACATTTAGGCATTACCGTAATATTATTTTTCTTCACAAATGTTTTTATTGCTTTTTCTGGCGCATAAATTAAAGGTCTAATTAATGTTATACCGAGAACGATCCATATAACTTACAGGAGCAAAAGTTCCAATGCTTCCGCCATATAATAAATTTAGGAAGAAAGTTTCTAAAACATCATCTTCATTATGACCTAAAGCAATTTTATTACAACCTTCACGTATGGCTACAGAATTTAAAATACCTCTTCTTAAATTAGCACATAAAGAACACGGATTTTGTTCTTTTCTAATATCAAAAACAATTTCTTTGATATGCGTTTTTTCTTCAACATATTTTACACCAATATTATTGCAAGTAGTTTCTAGAAAATCAGAACTAAAAAAATCAAATCCAGGATTTACACTAATTGCAATTACTTCAAATTTTTTAGGATAAAATCTCTGAAGTGCTTTTAATGCCATAAGTAAAGTAATAGAATCTTTACCTCCAGAAAGACCGCACAGCAATTTTATCTCCGTCTTCTATCATATTAAAATCATCAATAGCTTTTCTAATATAACTTAACATTCTTTGCATAATTTTTGTCCTTTCAAGATTACATAAAAACTGAAAATATTATATAAAAATTAATACATAAAGTCAATAAAACGATAGATAAATTGTAATTTGTAAAAGCATTGGCTTTTGCAAACTAAAGTGCGATGTGAGAAGTGCGAGGTGCGATTTTAGGGTAATTTCTTCGAAGATTTGTCCTTACCAAATCACACTTCCCACCTCACAGCTCTGAATTATTATTTGTAGAATTCTTGCAAGAACAAATTAAATAGTGTATAATAATCTAGAAAATGCATTTATAGCTCAGGTGGATAGAGCGCTCCCCTCCTAAGGGAGAGGCCGCTGGTTCGAGTCCAGCTAAGTGCACCAAAAAAGAGAATATTATTAATTGAACTTTTTTATTATTTGCGTATTTTATTTTAAGGACTCGAAAAGGAGGATAAGAAAAAGGTCCAGTGGACCTTTTTCCCGACGCGGCTCGCCGAGTCCAGCTAAGTGCACCAAAAAAGAGAATATTATTAATTGAACTTTTTTATTATTTGCGTATTTTATTTTAAGGACTCGAAAAGGAGGATAAGAAAAAGGTCCAGTGGACCTTTTTCTCCAATTATAATAATATATTAAAATATTTTATGAAAAGAGATTTTTTATGGAAGAAAAATTTATGTTAGAGGCTTTAAAAGAAGCTAAAAAGGCATATGAAAAAGAAGAAATTCCAGTAGGAGCAGTTATAGTTAAAGACGGAAAAATTATAGCTAGAGCTCATAATTTAAGAGAAAAAAAACAAAGTGCAATTTCACATGCTGAGATTTTGGTAATAGAAAAGGCAAATAAAAAATTAAATTCATGGAGATTAGTTGATTGCGATATGTATGTTACATTAGAACCATGTACAATGTGTATGGGAGCAATAATTTCATCAAGAATTAAAAATTTGTATATAGGAGCGCTAGACGTTAAAACTGGGGCATGTGGATCCTTTGTGGATTTAAGCCAATACAAATTTAATCATACTGTAAATATTTTTAAAGGAATACTTCAGGACAAGTGTGAATATATTTTAAAAGACTTTTTTAAAGAATTAAGAAAGAAGAAAAATATCTAGGAGGAACAAATGATAGAACCACCCAAGAGAAAAACAAATCGAAAATATTTAATAATGTTATTTTTAATACTAATATTAAGTACAACTTTTTTTATAATGTATAAATATTATGTAGAAGGGGAAAAAAATATTCCTTTTAATATAACAAAAATGATAGTTATAAGTAGCGCAGAAACACAAAATTTTGCAAAAAATGAAAGCGTATATCAAGCAGATGTAGTGCAAAAAAATGATATTTATATTGCTATTGAAAAAAACCAAAATTATAAAAAAGAAGATGCAATAAAAAAAATAATTTGTAATAATTTTAAAATAGTTGAAGCTGGTTCAAAGGGAAATGTAAAAATTTATAGAACATCTCAAAGTGAAAAAGATTTTGAATATATAGAAGGGTATGAAGTAAATGACAGTATTGAGTACATAGGAGCAAAAAGTACCAACTTAAAACAAGAACAAATGACTATATCAAATCAGGGGGGATTAATAGAACTTAGTGTACTTATAAAGGATTTAGGTAAAATTACATATACAGAAAATGAAAATATATTATCAGATGGAACTTTAATTAGTAGATTAAATTTAACAAATGAAGAGATAAAAACTAAGATTTCTTTTGATATGTCTATAGAATTACAATCTGGAAATACTTTTAAGACTACAATTTTGTTAGAATTACCAACAGGGGATATTGTAACAGAGGGTGTAAGTACAACAGAAAATACGGATTTATCTAAATTAGTGTTTAAAAGAATATAGAGATTATAAATTTTAATTTGTAAGTCAGTTCACGAGTTAAAACTCAAAAGACATCCGCCAAATCTCGTCGGGGTTTGATTTTTCTTTTTTAGGCACCTCTAAGTAATTCCTACTCAGATTCTCCTAAAAAAGAAAAATGAAAACCCCTGCGTTTGGCTACTTT
>CAMEUC010000075.1 GCA_945937855.1 uncultured Clostridium sp.
TAAAAAAATCATACAAAAGGTAGGCTGAGAAGCAGTGACACACAAATTACAATTTTTCTAATAATATTATTGACGAATTTTTTGTTTTTATGTTGGTAATTATTGTGTCAAAACTCCATTTGGGGTATCTATAATTACAAGAATATTTTCTTCTTTTCCAGTTTCAGCATTTATATAAACTAAAAAATCTGTATCATTTACTTTTCCTTTAAATTCATAACAAAAAATTTCTGTTCTCCATTCCGTTGGAATTATTGCAAGTCCTGAACTTGTTATCTCTAAATTTTTATTTAAACTTTTTCTAGCTTGTTCTTCGGAAATTTTAGTTACCGGAATATTTCTTTCTTCATGATTATTTAAATATCCACTTGTTTCCATACCTAGTATTTCACCATTATCTAATGCAATTTTTAATTTAATTAAATCTGGATATACTACTACTCCATCTTGCTCATATGCATAATTTATTGTAACTACTCCTCCTTGCTTTAAATAGTATGTTGGTCTCATATTTTCAATACCTCTAGAAGTTAAAAAATCTTGTCCTATTTTATTTGCCTCTTCGTGTGATATTTTTTCTTCTGTAACATTTCTATTATAATTCATTAAAACAACATGTCCACCTTTTTTTGAAATTGCTATATTCATTGGATTATTGTTATCTCCATCTTTTATTTTTATTGCAAACTCATATACTACAATTTTTCCATTTTCAACTAACCCATTGGAAGTAATTTCTTCTATATTTTCTTCTAAAGCAAATTTTTTAGCAATATCTTTCGCTTGTTCTTCTGTTATTTCTTCACCTACCAAACCTTTCTTCTCAGCACTTTCTATATGTTCAGAATATGCCCCATCATAAATTAAACCTTCATATTCACCAAAATTTTCATCTAAATTACTAAAACTTGCACTTGATAAATTATCTACTTGTTGAGCAAAAGCAACATTGGCATCTTTTGTTAGCTCTTTCCAACTTATATTTCCACTTCCCATATCATTTGCAAGTTGAGTTAATGTTTCTTGTAAATTTTTACAATATTCATATAATTCCTGTAGATTACTTAACTCTTCATCAGTTATATTTTCATTATTAATACATTTTGTAGCCAATGAATAGCTGTATTCACTTACTTGATTCAAAAATTTTGCTGTATTACTAAGTTCGTTGCTAGAAACCGGCAATTGTGCCAAATAAACTTGCGCCAAATTAGCCTCTCTCCAAACATGCATTAATGTCTCTGCTCCATGTTCAGCAGAATTTGATATAGTAGATTTAGCTAAATAATTTTTTACATCATCTATATAATCAACTAATTCATAAAATGCTAAATTATACTGATTTTCTGTTGCAATAGTATAGCTTGTTTTTTGTCTATACAAAAATACGCCTAAAATAATAATTGCTATTATTAATATAATTAAAATTCCATAAATATAATTTTTCTTTAGATTATTTAAAAAATTTTTCATAAAATCTTCCTTTCATATATTATTTACAAAAATGATGTTTTCCTATAGTTTTTACAATTGTCTTAGACCATATCCAAGAATTTGTTGCAGTATTAGGGTTGAAATAATATACACATCCGGTTAGTTGGATCCCATCCATTTAATGCATCTTGAGCAGCCTTATATACTGTAGAATTTTCATCTATTGGTTGGTTAATTTGTCCATCAGAAACAGCTGTAAAGGCTCCTGGCTCATATATTACACCTGCAATAGTATTTGGGAATTCTGAGCTTTTTACTCTATTTAAAATTACTGCCCCAACAGCAACTTGTCCCTCATAGCTTTCTCCTCTTGCTTCCCCATTTATTGCTCTTGCCATTAGTTGTAAATCAGAAGTATTGCCAGAATTTGAACTTGCTAAACTTATATCTTTAAATTGTTTATTTTTTGAACACACTAAAATAAAAAATATAAATAAAAAAATTAATAATATTTTTAAACTTTTTTTCATAATAATTTTATTTTATCTATTTTTTTATAAATTATACATTTTTTGAAATTTTATGGTATAATGTTTTTAAATTAGTTTAACTATAACAATCCGCCAAATCTCGTCAGGGTTATATATTTTATTTTTATCACTGCCCCATCCTAGAAAATGTAATTCACTTCGTTCAAACATTTTCTAAGGCGGTCGCCCCGGAATCGCTCTAAAAATAAACTATATAAGCCCTTGCATTTGGCTACTCTATGCTTTTTTAAGTATATTTAAATAGGTGAGGAGGATTGCCTATGAAAAAAATTATAATTTTTTATGGTTCTTATGGTGGTGGGCATTTATCTGCTGCCAGAAGTATTAAAGAATATATAGAAAAAAATTATACTGATACTGAAATTTTAATGGTTGATTGTATGGAATATATCAGTAAAACAATTAACAAAGTAACTACTAAAGCATATTCAAATATAGCAAAAAATGCTAAATGGGCTTGGGGTAAAATATATTATAGCTCAGGTAAAGGTCCTCTACTTTTAATTAGTAGTAATGCACAAAAATTATTAGCATTAAAATTAAATAAACTTCTACAAGAATCTGAGCCAGATTTAATAATATCTACACATCCATTTAGTAGTCAAATGTGTGCATATTTAAAAAATAAATACAAAATTACAAGTAAAATTGCAACCATACTCACAGATTATGCACCACATATTCAATGGCTTATGTACCCAGAACAAGTAAATTATTTTTTTGTTGCACATGATAAAATGAAATTAGAATTAATCAAACTTGGTATTTCGGAAAGTAAAGTTTTTGCAACAGGTATTCCTTTATCAAATAGATTTTTAGCTCATTATGATAAAGAAAAAATATTATCTGAATTTAATTTATCTACAAATAAAAAAACAATTTTATTTTTTGCTGGTGGTGAATATGGTTTTGGAAAAGATAAAACTCTAAATATTTTAAGAACTTTAATTACATCCTTTTCTAGTTTTCAAGTAATCGCAATTGCTGGTAAAAATAAAAAAATTCAAAATAATTTTGAAGAATTAGTAAAAGAAAATAATGCTTCTGATTTAGTAAAAATATTACCTTTTACAAACAAAGTGCCAGAACTTATGAGTGTTTCAGATTTAGTAATTACCAAACCTCGGCGGCCTTACAACAACTGAAAGCTTAGCCTCTGGGTTGCCGATAATTGTAATTAACCCTATTCCCGGACAAGAAACTGAAAATGCAGAATTTTTAGAAAAAAATAATGTGGGTATTTGGATTAAGAAAAATGATAATGTTGAGGAAAAATTATATAATATTTTTAATGATCCTGATACACTGCAAAAAATGAAAATAAATGCAAGACTTTTAGCTAAGAGAAATTCCACTGCAGATATATGTCAAATTTTATTGGGCAAAAGATTTGACAATTAAACAAATATGAGTTAGAATAATAATGACGTCAAAACATTAGGTTTACAATATGTCAACCTCCTTCCTGCCACTTTAGCAAGTCGGATATATAAATATATAATATTTATATTTGTTTGCCAATATGTAAAATTTCTCATATATAAAAAAATACCTCATATAATAATTAGAGGTATTTTTTATGTGTATTTCCGATTTTTCAAATTGTGAATTAGTAACTCTTGCAACTAGTTTAGCAATAGCAATGTCAAATCAATTGTCAAATGAAGATATTGCTGTTTTATCTGCTTTTTTTACAGCTTTAGGCGATAATTTAGCCATTCTTTCGCTTGAAAATTAATATAAAAAAGCAGCCCCAACGGAGCTGCTTTTTTGCTACCCATTCTGTAAAAATCTCATGAAATCCATTGATTGTTTCTCAGATTCAAAGATCATAGTAAAAAATACAGTATTGGGTTTCAATTTTTCATTGGGTTCCTCGGGAATTAATCTTCCGCCTGCCTTCTCTCCTTTATCAATAAAGTCGAGAGGGCAATTAATCCAGTAAGAAACATCAACATCGGCCAGTGCTTCTACCTTTACTTCTACGATGGGTAACAGTGTTCGTTTCCGAACTTCCATTCTTAATGGTACGGACATGAACATAATAAAAACCTCTTTTCTCAAGTAGTTTTACATAATAATTATACACCTTTTTCAAAAGTTTTGCAATGCTTAAAGTTCCCTTCTTCCCTCCAATGCCTGGCTTAAAGTTACCTCATCAGTATACTCTAGGTCTCCACCAACAGGTATTCCTTGTGCAATTCTTGTTACTTTTATACCTAAAGGTTTTATTATTTTAGATAAGTAAATTGCAGTTGCTTCTCCTTCTACTCTTGGATTCGTTGCAAGAATTATTTCTTTTACATTATTATCCGAAAGTCTTGCAAGTAGCTCTTTTATTTTTATATCATCTGGACCTATTCCGTTCATTGGAGATATTGATCCATGTAAAACATGATAAACTCCTTTAAATTCGTGTGTTCTCTCCATTGCAATTACATCTCTTACATCTTCAACTACGCAAATAACACTTGCATCTCTTTTAGGACTACTACAAATTGGGCATGGGTCTGTGTCCGAAATATTATAACATTTTGAACAATATTTTAGATTTTTCTTTGCCTCAACTATAGAATCTATAAATTCTTGTGTGCGTTCTTGGTCTAAGTCTAACATATGAAATGCTAGTCTTATTGCTGTTTTATGCCCTATACTTGGTAGTTTTTCAAAGTTTTCTATTAATTTTTCTATTGATGGTGAATAATATGACATTTTTTTTCCCCTACATTAGACCTGGTATGTTATATTTTCCAAGTGAAGCTGCTTGTGCTTCGTCTACTTTTCTTAGAGCTTCATTTACAGATGTCATTATTAAATCTTCTAGCATTTCAACATCATCTGGGTCTACAACATCTTTTTGTATTTTTATTTCTTTGATTTGTTTTGTTCCTAAAACTTTAACTGTTATTGCTCCCCCTCCAGCTGTTGCTTCAAATTCTTTTGCTTGTAGTTCTCCTTGTGATTTTTCCATATCTGCTTGCATTTTTTTTGCTTCCTTCATTAATTGGTTGATGTTCATTCCACCAAATCCTCCCATTCCTCCTGGGAATCCTCCTCTTTTAGACATATAAAATCCTCCTATTCATCTATAATATTTATTGATATGTTTAACTTACTTGCCAAATTTTCTAAATTATCCTTTGGCTTTTCTTCTTCACTTTCAGTTAGATATTTAACTCTCATTGTATTGCCTGCTTCCATAGAAACTAATTTTTCTATTAAAGCTCTATTCTCATATTCATTAAGTACCTTTTTTCCAAATTCAGATAATTTATTTGGAAATTCTATTCCAACAGTCATATCATCTATTAATTTTGCTTTCGTGCCTATTAAATTTGTATATATCATGATTTTTCCATTTGCTTTTATCTTATCTACAACAGTCGTCCAATATGGTACATACTTACCAGAAACTTTTATAGTTGTTTCCGGTTTTTCTTTAGTTTCTCTAATTTCTTGTTTTACATTTTTTTCTTTTATATCAGTTTTATTAGATGGTTTAGGAAGTTCATTTGTTATAACATTTCTAACCTCTAATTTCTCCGTTCTCATTTCTAAACACTCTTTAATTATTCCTGCTTCAAAAATAATATTTTTTTGAGAAGACCATTTCATTGTGTTTGCAAGTTCTGATAAATCATATATTAATTGTAATAATCTTATCTTATCTACTGTATTTGATAATTTTTCTATATAATCTATTTCATCTTTACTGTATAATTCTAGTTTTTTTGTTGATTTATATATTAAAATATCTTTTACATATTTTATAATCTCCCACAAAAAATTATCTAAATCTTTACCTTCAGAAATAACTTTTTGCATTTCCTCTATTGCTTTTTCTGCATTGTATTCTAAAATTGCAGTAGTTAATTTTTTTATGTACGTTAATTTTGGTATACCAACTAATTCTCTTATTTGGTCTTCATCTATTTTATCTACTTCATTTTGCGCACATCTTTCTAGTATACTTATTGCATCTCTTAATGCTCCTTCTGATAATACTGCAATCATTCTCAAAGCTTCTTTTGTTATATCAATATTACTTTCCTTGCAAATTATCTCTAGTCTTTTTATAATGTCCTCTACAGAAATTCTTTTAAAATCAAATCTTTGGCATCTTGAAAGAATAGTTGCTGGCAATTTTTGTGGCTCTGTTGTTGCAAGTATAAACTTTACATGTTCTGGTGGCTCTTCTAATGTTTTAAGTAATGCATTAAATGCCCCCGTAGATAACATATGTACCTCATCTATTATATATACTCTATATTTTGCAAGTGTTGGTAAGAAATTTACTTCATCTCTAATTGCTCTAATATCTTCTACACTATTATTAGATGCAGCATCCATTTCTACAACATCTGTAAGAGAACCCGTAAGCATTGCTTTACATATTTCACATTCATTACATGGTTCACCATCTTGTGGATTTAAACAGTTTATTGCTCGTGCCATAATTTTTGCAGCTGATGTTTTTCCTGTTCCTCTTCCTCCATTAAAAAGATATGCATGTCCAACTCTACCAGAGATTATTTGATTTTTTAAAGTTTTAGTAATATGCTCTTGCCCTACCATTTCATTAAATTTTAATGGTCTAAATTTTCTATATAAAGCTGTATATGCCAAAATAATACCCCCACTTATTATTTAAGTTAACCTCTCTATGGAAAGCAATCCACATAAATGACACTATTTATTGCTGCTTCCTTCCGGACCTGACAAGATTCATAGCTATTTATTGAATTACCCTCCATACAAAGGTTAACTTACTTTAATATTATATAATTTTATTTAAATTTAATCAAGTATTTTATAAGAATTTATATCCTCTTATAAAAACAAATTGTAATTTGTATATCACTACTTCTCAGCCTACCTTTTGTATGATTTTTTTAAAAGGTCAAACTCTCCAAGGCATACGCGGGTATTCCC
>CAMEUC010000076.1 GCA_945937855.1 uncultured Clostridium sp.
CTGCATAAAAATCAATTAATACTGTTTTCTCACTATTTAAAACTTCTGTTTCAAAATTTTTACTATTTACTTTAATAACCATTTCTTTTACCTCCTCTTGATTACCTGAAGCAACATTTTCAGAAAAAATCTTTTTATCTGTTTCATTTTTTAAAACATTATTTAATAACAACATTATGCCAATAAACGCCACAATTAATACTATTAAAATAATTTTATTTTTCATTGATACCTCCACTCTAAGATATGAACATGTATATTCCCATTAAAATCAAGATTACTCCAGATATTTTTTTAACAATTTTATAATTCTTTTTTATAAAATCAAAAACTTCTTTTAATTTTTCTATTAGTATTGCTGATATTATAAAAGGTATCCCTAATCCGATTGAATACGCAAGCATAAGTAAAATACCTTTAAGCATTTCTTGCTCTTTTGCAACCATTAAAAGGGCTGAACTTAGGAAAGTTCCAATACAGGGTGTCCAACTAATAGAAAATAAAATTCCAAATGTGAAGGTTTTTATAAAATTTAAATTTTTACTATTAGCTTTTTTAATATTGATTTTATTTAAAAAATTAATATTAAGAACTTCCATATAGTTTAAACCTAGAAGAATAATTATTATTCCAAAAATAATTTTTATATATTTAATATTTTCACTAAATATTATTCCAAGCGTACTTGCAAAAATAGCTAGTAAAATAAATACAACTGTAAAACCTAAAACAAATCCACATGCGTTTATAAGTGTTTTACTAATTCTTTTATCATTTTTTCCTGCAAAATATGAAATATAAATAGGAATCATTGGCAATAAACAAGGAGATATAAAACTTGCAAAACCTTCTATAAAGGTAAATAAAAATTCCATAACAATAACCTCCTGCATCAGGATGAAGAGTTAAAATTGCATTATTTTATTATACCTACCACAAAATAAATTTTCAACTTCTAAATTTTCAACTTTGTTTTCTAAATATGATTAGTCTATTATTACTTCTGTAAAATTCCACTTGCTTATACGTTTTTATTTCTAATACAATCTTCATTAAATTCTTCGTTTAAAATATCCATCTCAATTGTATCATAATATTTTCCATCTACAAATTTACATTTTCTTCTTCTTCCATATTCTTTAAATCCACATTTTTTGTAACATTTTAAAGCCCTTTCATTAAATTCCATTAAATCTAATTTTATATTTTTTAAATTCAAATATTTAAAACCATATTCAAGTATTAATTTTATAGCCTCTGTCCCATAACCTTTACTCCTAAAATCTTTATCTCCTATAAAAATTCCAAGTGTAGCACACCTATCAATGTGATTTATACTTTCTAACGAAACTGTTCCAATCATTTTATTATCATCGATTGTTACAATTACAAAACTCGCTTCAAGAGTACTATTTTCATCTAAATACTTCTTTTCTCCCTCTAAAGTTATAAGCATTCCGCTTCTTCCTAAATAATCTGTTGTTTCAAAATCATTTAACCATTCTGTGAATATTTCTACATCTTCACTATTTCTTGGAGATAAATATATTCTATCTCCTATTAATTTTTTAAAATATTTCATATATTACCACTTCTTTCTTATTTATTTGTAGCCATACACATTTTACTATTAAAAATTTCTTCCGCAACAGTTCTTATATTTCTTACCACTTCCACATGGCTTTTCGATTTCGTTCATTTGGCTACACTTGGCTGCATTTCATCCCACTTTATCCTGCATTTTTGCACTTAGCTACACTCTGCTCCACTCGGCTTTGCTAGTTATTTGTATCTAAATTTGTATCTAAAATATATGTCAATCATCTAAGCTAGGTCCATCTTTTTTATCTTGTCTAATTTGTAAATTTTCTATCTGTTGTCTTTCTACATTCTTAGCTAATTCGTCAGGTGAAACTCTTAAGCTTTCTAAAAACGCATTTCTTGAGTTTGATTCCCCTCTAATATCTTGACTAGCTTCTGGAAGCATTGTTATGTCTTTTCTTTTTACTGAATTTTTAAACTTATTTACAATTTTTGCAATAAAGCTAAATAATCTATTCTTTTTAGTTTTATCCGTTGTATCTGATACTTCGTCTTTATTTTGTTGATTTGATTCATATTCAATTTTTTGTTCTTTACTAAAATCTGAATATAATCCAGCATATCTGGTTGTTGCGACATCTCTTTGTAATCCTTGCTCAAATGTTTTTCTATTAGTTCTTTCCAAATTATGATCTAATTTATCACTAATAGACCAATATGTTATTCCTTCAAGAGACACTCCCGTTTCTTCTATTGCTTTAGATATTTCATTCATTCTTATCTTTTTTAATTCTGCAATACTTCCTAATGTCATACCTGTTTTCTGATTTATAAAATCCAATATTCCTGATTCTGAACGTGCTTTTCCATTTTCGTCAAACATAAATCTTTCTGGTAAGCACATATCAAATTCAGTTATTTGAACATTAACACCTGCTTTTTTTAAATCTTCAAAACAATTTCTTACATCTTCTGGACTCTGTGACATTTCAATATGCATTTGTGTTCCTATTGTATCAACTAATCCTGGACATAATGAATTGATTTGTTCTAATTGTTTTAATACAGCTTGTCTTCTTTCTGGATTTTCTAAAAATGGTTCATTATATACATAAGTTATTCCCTCAGGTTTATTATCTAAAGCATATTGAAAAACACTTACTAATTCTTCGTTAGAAATTCCATGAAGTTCTTCCCACATATTTCTATATGGAGGATCAAAAGAAATAATTTCGTTGAATAAATCCACTGATGTTATTATACCTTTTCCGTCAATTTTATGTTCTTCATTATATGTTGATATAAAATCAATTGAATGTTTTACATATTCTTGAAGTTCTTTTAGTACTTCTTCTTTAGGGCTTCCAATTAAATGTTCTTCCATTGTTTGTTTATCTAATAAAGTATGATATCTAGCATGCATACCATTTTTATGGCAAAAATCTAGTCCCCTTTGGGCATAATAAAAATCATATTTTTCCATATTAGGTATTTGCTCATCATACATCTTTTTTGTAACATCATAATACCTTCCAGAAGCAACTAAAACTGTATTATACTCTGGTAAAATACCATTAATTCCAGAGAGTTCTTCAAATGTTAAACTTCTCATTTGATCTCTTTCTGTTCCAATAAATCTATGTGCTTTTTCTGTGAATGTTGCATAGCTTTCTGAATGTTCGTCATTTAGCTTTTGTTTAATACCTTCATATCCTTCAGCTTGAAATATTGAAATATATGAATCAATTTCATCAGAAGGAAGTCCTGAGTGTTCTAATGCAGATTTCAAAACACTTCTTCTATCTTTTATGCTTTGTTCCATTGGAATTAAAGACTCTTTATACTGTCTAACTAAATTTCTTTTTATATTTTCTAGACTGCTCTCATTCCAATTTTGTATCTCTTGCTCACTAATATTTAGTTGTGAACAATTTCTAACAAAATCTCTTAATTCTGTTATACCTTTGCATTGTATGATGCTTAATAATTCAATTGTTTCAGAATTAAGATATATTCCATTTATTGGAGCTTCTATTTCCAATGAAAATTTCTGCATTATCTCACCTTCTTTCAAATATTTTTTACATCAAGTTTATTATATCATATTAATAATAAATTGCAAATTTAAAAATATTTTTACCACTGTCACGGGACAGTGGACAATTTTATTTTTTATTCAGTATTTTCAATGATTTCGTAACTTGCTTATGATTCTAGATACAAATTAGATACAAATCGTAAACAGAAATTTCAAAAAAATGTATCTAAATTTGTATCTAATTTCATTTTCTAAAATTCTTAAGCATAGAAAAAAGCCCGAAATTGTACTGAACCCAAAAAATTGGACTTTATTGATTTCTTCCACAACAATTTTTGTATTTTTTACCGCTTCCACATGGGCAAGGGTCATTTCTTCCTACTTGTGGTCCATCATTTTTTACTGGTGTATGGTTTACTGTTGTGTTTGGCTTTGCTATTTGAGGTGCTCCGGTATTTACTCCTTCAAGTCCTTGGCTTGTTATTTTTACATTAGATGTTCTTTCTACTTTTGTTACTTTGTTTAAATGTAATAATATTTTTACAACATCAGTTTTTATGTCGTCTACCATTTGTTCAAACATTTCAGAACCTTCTGCTCTGTATTGGTCAACTGGATTTTTTTGACCATATGCTCTTAAGCCTATACCATTTTTTAGTTCGTCCATTGCATCTATATGGTTCATCCATTTTTGGTCAACTACTTTTAAAAGCACTACTCTTTCTAATTCTCTTAAATCATTTTCTCCAAATTCTGCTTCTTTTTTGCTATACATTTCATGTACTTTATTTTCTAACTCTTCAATTATTTTTTGTGTATCATTTGAGTTGATGCTATCAATTTTTTCTATATTTAAAATGTTTTTGGCATCTAGTAATAGTCCTTCTTGGTTTGCTCCTCCTTCCCCATTTATATGAGTTAATACCATATTTTGAATAACTGTATTCATCATATTTGAAATATAGTCTTTTAAGTTTTTACCATCTAAAACTTCTCTTCTTTGTTTATATATAATTTCTCTTTGCACATTCATTACATCATCATATTGTAATACGTGTTTTCTTATGCTAAAGTGTTTGCCTTCTACTTTCTTTTGAGCTGTTTCAACTGCTTTAGATAAAAATCCTGCTTGAATTGGCATATCTTCATCTGCTTTTAATGTATTGTAAAGATTTGTAATCATATCTCCGCCGAATATTTTCATTAAGTCGTCATCAAGAGCTATATAAAATCTAGATTCACCAATATCTCCTTGACGTCCACTACGTCCACGAAGCTGATTATCAATTCTTCTTGATTCGTGTCTTTCTGTACCAATTATTTTTAATCCACCTGCAGCAATTACTTTTTCTTTTTCTTCCTTTATGCTGTCTGCCATTTTGCTTTCTAATTCATTAAATAATTTTCTAGCATTCAAAATATCTTCATCAGTTGTTTCATTATGAGTTGTAGATTGCTCTATTAACTCTTCGCTAACTCCTTGTTTCCTCATTTCTTGTTTAGCCATAAATTCTGTGTTACCACCAAGCATAATATCTGTACCACGACCAGCCATATTTGTTGCTATTGTAACCGCACCATATTTACCTGCTTGTGCTATGATTTGTGCTTCTTTTTCGTGATATTTTGCATTTAAAACTTGATGTTTAATTCCTTCTTTATTTAAGATATTGCTTAATTTTTCAGAATTTTCAATAGAAACAGTACCAACTAATACTGGTTGCCCTTTTTGATAACTTTCTTTAATATCATTTACTACTGCTTTAAATTTAGCACGTTCATTTTTGTAAATAATATCATTATTATCTACCCTTATCATTGGCTTATTTGTTGGTATACTAATAACATCCAAATTATAGATTTCTCTAAATTCGTCTTCTTCTGTCATTGCAGTACCAGTCATACCAGAAAGTTTATCATACATCCTAAAATAATTTTGGAAAGTAATTGTTGCTAATGTTTTAGATTCATTTGCAATTTTTACATTTTCTTTAGCCTCAATTGCTTGATGAAGTCCATCATTGTATCTTCTTCCATACATAATTCTTCCTGTAAATTCATCTACAATTAAAACTTCTCCATCTTTTACTATGTAGTCAATATCTTTTTTCATTATTCCATTAGCCCTTAGTGCTTGATTTATATGATGAACTATCTCAGAATTGTCTATATCATTTAAATTTTCTAATTTAAAGTATTCTTCTGCTTTCTTTATACCTTTAGCTGTTAGTGTTGCTGATTTTGCTTTTAAATCTATAATATAATCATATTTTTCATTATCTTCTGCTTGTTCTTCATCTTTTATATCTTCTTCTACTAAAACTTTTGATTGTAATCTTTTTACAAAATCGTTTGCTTTTTTGTACAAGTCTGATGATGCCTCAGCTGTTCCAGATATAATAAGTGGCGTACGAGCTTCATCTATTAAAATACTATCTATCTCGTCAACAATAGCATAATTTAATTCTCTTTGAACTAGTTGATTTTTATATATAACCATGTTATCTCTTAAATAATCAAATCCAAATTCATTATTTGTTCCATAAGTTACGTCTGAATTATAAGCTTCTCTTTTTTGTTCTGGTTTCATACCAGCAATAACTAATCCAACAGATAATCCTAAGAATTTATATAGTTTACCCATCCATTCGCTATCTCTTTTTGCTAAATAATCGTTTACTGTAACTACGTGTACACCTTTTCCTGTTAAAGCATTTAAGTAAACTGGAAGTGTTGCAACAAGTGTTTTTCCTTCTCCTGTTTTCATTTCTGCAATTCTACCTTGGTGAAGAATAATTCCACCTATTAATTGAACATCAAAATGTCTCATACCTAATACTCTTTTTGATGCTTCTCTTACAACTGCAAAAGCTTCTGGAAGTATGCCATCTAAGGTTTCTCCTTTTTCTAATCTGTTTTTAAATTCATTTGTTTTTTCTTTTAGTTCTATATCAGTTAATTTTTGCATTTCTAGTTCTAAATTGTTTATTTTATTTACAAGAGGTTGTACTCTTTTTACTTCTCTTTCACTATAAGTTCCAAATACTTTACTCATTAATCCCATGACGAATAAATCATCCTTTCTATTTTTTAATTCATTTTCATAATATATCACGAATTAGCATATATTGCAATAAAAGGAATAAAATTTTAATGTTCAGTTAGATAAATTGTAATTTGTAAGTCAGTTCATAAGTTAAAACTCAAAAGACATCCGCCAAATCTCGTCGGGGTTTGATTTTTCTTTTT
>CAMEUC010000077.1 GCA_945937855.1 uncultured Clostridium sp.
ACATTCCATGTTAGTAGCCTAATTTATACTGTCCAACTTTTTGGGTTCAGTACAAAATTTCATAGCGCTTTTATTTTATTTATTTTTTCCTGCTATTCCTTTTAAAGCTTCTAATCCTTCAATTGGTACTGCAAATATAACTGTATTTGATTGGTCACTACTTAAATCGTTTAATGTTGCTAGTGTTCTTAAATGTAATGCTCCTGGAGTTGTTCCCATTATGTTAGCTGCCTCAGCTAAATTGTTTGCAGCTTCCACTTCTCCAGCTGCTTTTGTAATTACTGCTTGTTTTTCTCTTTCCGCTTCTGCAACTTTTGCAATTACTCTCTTCATTTCTTCTGGAAGAGCTATGTCCTTTAATTCCACATTTTCAACTTTTATTCCCCAAGGATCTGTTTCTGTATCAACTATTTTACAGATTTCTGTACTTAGTTTTTCTCTTTCTGTTAATAATTCATCTAAAGATACTGAACCAACTATATTTCTCATTGTTGTTTGTGCAAGTTGGCTTACTGCATAATTAAAGTTTTGAACTGCAAGTACAGATTTTGCTGCATCAAATACTTTATAATATAACACTGCATTTATTTTTATTGAAACATTATCTCTTGTAATAGCTTCTTGTTCTGGAACATCAACCGCTTTAGTTCTAATATCTACCTTTTTGTATGAATGTATTATTGGAAACACTAAATGCCATCCTGGTTTTAATATTTTTGCAAATTTACCAAATCTAAATAGAATTCCTCTTTCGTATTCATTTATTTGCTTTGTTGATATAACTAATAAAACTATAAATAAAACTAATAAAACTATTAACATTATATTTCCTCCTTTTTTTAATATGTATTTATTATATCATATGATGTTGTATTTTGTCATCATTTTTGATTACCTTTCTTCATCTTTTCCTTCTGGTAGCACGTCTGGCATATGTTCTTTAAACACCAGAATTAAATCTCCAATTTTTTTAAACTCTCTAATTAATTTTTCCCTTTGTTCATGAATAATTTCTTTATCGCATTTTCCTTTTGCTCTTTTAATTAGTTTTGTTAAGTAAAGCCATTCATATATAACATTTTTTGCTGTTTTTTTATCACTTTTTTGTATCCTTTTAGTCTTTCCACCATTAAATCTGTTTCTCTAATAAACTCTTTGGTTTTAAATTCCTTGTCCATGTTTTTTTCTCCTTATTATGCTTCTATATTATAATATTCCTAAATGTTCTACTAAGATTTTTACTCCCATTAATACTAAGATAATTCCCCCCGCAAGTTCTGCCTTTTTTTCATACTTATCACCAAAGATATTGCCAATTTTTACTCCTATTACAGAAATTACGAAAGTAATTATTCCTATTAATAGTATTGCAAGTATTATATTTACGTCTAAAAAAGCCATAGTTATTCCTACTGCTAAAGCATCTATACTTGTTGCTATAGCTAAAACAATCATCTCTTTGAAATCTACACTATCATTTTTTTCTTCTTTATCTTTTGAAAAAGCATCTTTTATCATATCTATTCCAATTATAGCTAATAGAATTAAGGCCAGCCAGTGGTCTACTGCTTCAACTTTACTTTGGAATCCAACACCTAATAAATAACCAATAAGAGGCATGAATCCTTGAAAAAAGCCAAAATATCCACCTATGATAATCCCTTTTTTCCAACTCATTTTTTTCATAGAAAGTCCTTTACAAATTGACACAGCAAAAGCATCCATTGCAAGACCTATTGCAATAATTATTATTCCTAATATTCCCATTTACGATATCCTCCAAAGTTAAACGTGGGCTTTTAGTCCACGTTTTGATTCTCTTTTTCTATATTTGTTTCTTTTAATAAATCTCTTATTTCTTCTAGAAGTACAACCTCTTGGCTTTTTACAGGAGCTTGTTTCTCCTCTTCTTCTTTTTTATGGAAAAACTTGTTTATTAATTTTATCATTATAAATATACAAAAAGCTTGAATTAAAAAGTCTATAATGTTTTGAATAAAATTACCATAAGCTATAACTGAATCTTTGATTGTTACATTTAACCCTGTAAAATCAATTCCTCCCATTACTATTCCAAGTACTGGCGTTAACACGTCTGAAACTAGTGATGTTACAATTTTTCCAAATGCAGCTCCCATTATTACACCAACTGCTAAGTCTATTACATTTCCTCTTTCTATAAATTTTTTGAATTCTTTTATCATATATATTCCTCCATTTTTTGTGTATTATTTTATCATGGAAGAAGGTGTTTTTCAATTATTTTAATCTATTTTATTATATTCACCATATATACTCTATATAAATAAAAAATTCAAAATATTTTATTTATATAAAGTATCTGTGAAAATTTTCATGGGGCGTGTTTACATAAGTTGACTTTTTTGGTATTTTTTAGTATAATTAGTTTAGTAGTCCCTTAAGATCCTAGTAAATAATTTTTAAAGGAGGTCTATCTTTTATGGCTACTGAATCATCTGAACGTGTAGTTCAAATGAAGGCAAACTTCATGGAATTACATGAAGCCGGGATGACAATACCTGAAATCGCAGACAAATTTAATTTGTCTCGAGCAACTGTGTATCGGCATCTCGATGAAATTGCTTCTCAAAATGGTGTAACAAGAGAGGCATTACTCCAGCAAGTACACCAAACTCCCACTTATTGGGAAAAACAGAGCTGTTCGCTGAAAGTTGATGGAAGTCAACTCATGGCGAAATTTGACACAGCAAAGCAGGCCCTCTCTGAAATCACAGGAGATATTACCACACTTATTAATATCATCGAGGAGGATTTAAAAAAATGAAAAAGTTAACATCCAAGGCACTGCGCATACTAGTTAAACGGCACGCAACCCTCTCCGATCTTTTAAATGAATACCATTTTTCTTCTGAAGAAGAACTATTCCAGGCAATTCGCAAGATATACTCTCATGGAGATGAGGCTCAACGAATCTTTTCGGCTTTCCAGAAAAATAGCAAAAAAGCCAACACACCCTCGCCCGAACAGACTCAGTCCCCTTGTGAGCAAACTATCGAAGAACACGCCAATCCTGTCGAAGCTACCAAGGTTGAGCTTGACATTTCCGAGCAGCAGGCAAACACTGAACCCTTGAGCCGGCAAGCTCAGCTCGAAGCTGAAGAACAGAGCTTGAGTTCCAATCTCATTGGTTTGGAAAACCAGCATAAAGAGTTAGTTT
Organism: uncultured Clostridium sp.; assembly: GCA_945937855.1. Lineage (GTDB taxonomy): Bacteria > Bacillota > Clostridia > TANB77 > CAG-508 > UMGS1933. The sequence continues at coordinate 3,200 of CAMEUC010000077.1, forward strand.
CTCAGCATCTCTCTTCCAAAAAAGTGCTGCTCCGTATGCAGAGTATTCTGGAAGAAATGCAGAGACTGATGTCTGCGCATTGCACCAACTTGGAGCGAGAGCTAGAGCGAATTCAAGCTACTTCCGCTGCAATAGCAGAAGTTTCTCAAAAAAAGAGAACTGTTGCTGCTCACCTTAAGGAAGTTAGAGCAGAGCTCGAGGAGCTCAAGAAGGTTTCCATTTTTGTCTATGCAAGTGGCCTTCTTGAACTCGAGAATGGCGAAATCCCGGCAACTGTTAGTTCCGAAGAAACTTTGCAAAATAAGTTTATGGAACTGATTCAGTATCCCCGCGCATCAGAGTTTTCTGTTACATTGAAGGAGATTAACACTGTCGCAAAACTCCTTCTCTGGACAGAATACCTTGCAAGTAGCGGACTTGCCTTTGAGATCTCTTTTGACAGTGAAGAAGTCCAAAGATTCTACGAAGCTGTCACCGCATTTACCACCGCATAATCTCTTTTGCGCAAAAGAGTGTGCCCCAAGATAATATCTTGGGGCACATTTCTTATTATTTGCATATAATATTTCAGGTGATTTTATGGATATATTACGTTTAGGCTCTACAGGTCCAATGGTGGAATTTTTACAAAGTACTTTAATGAAAATAGGCTTTTATAGCGGTTCTATAGACGGAAATTTTGACACCCGTACTCAAACAGCTGTAAAAAATTTTCAACGTAATTTTGGTTTGAATCCTGATGGAATAGTTGGGACTACAACCTGGGATGCACTATATCCATATATAAATGGGCAAACTACATATACTGTAAAATCTGGCGATACATTATTTAGTCTAGCAAACAAATTTAATACAACTATTAATCGTATTCTTTTTGCTAATCCAAATATAAGTATTAATAATCTTCCAGTTGGGCAGAAAATATTAATCCCTTTTAGTAACATTGTGCCAACAAATGTAAGCTATAGTTCAACTATTCTCAATTTAAATATATATGCATTAAGAAATATATATCCCTTTTTATTTTTACGGCAATATTGGGCAAAGTGTTTTAGATAAAAATATTCCTTATATAAGAATTGGAAATGGTCCAAATGAAGTTTTTTATTCTGCTTCAATTCATCGGGAATGAGTGGATTACTTCACCATTACTTATGAAATTTATAGAAGATTTTTGCTTGGCATATGTAAATAACTCTACTATTTATGGCTATAATGCTAGAGATATTTTCGAATATGCTTCAATTTATATAGTTCCAATGTGTAATCCTGATGGGGTTGATTTAGTAACAGGAGCTATCAAACCTAGCTCAAGCCCCTACCAAAGTGCAAAAACAATTTCAAATAAATATCCCTCAATACCATTTCCAAGTGGTTGGAAAGCGAATATAAATGGTGTGGATTTAAACCTGCAATTTCCTGCCGGTTGGGAAGAAGCTAGAAGAATTAAATTCTCCCAAGGCTTTACATCCCCTGCTCCTCGTGACTTTGTAGGTCTTGGTCCTCTTACCGAGCCAGAATCTCTTGCTTTATATAATTTTACTTTAACACATAATTTTAGATTAGTGATAGCTTATCACACTCAAGGTAAAGAAATTTATTGGCAATTTCAAAATTATGCTCCTCCTGAAGCCGAAACAATTGGAAACATCTTTGCAAATGTAAGTGGATATCTCTTAACAGAAGTTCCATATAATTCAAGCTTTGCCGGTTATAAAGATTGGTTTTTGCAGCAATATAGAAGACCCGGTTATACTATAGAAGCAGGTATTGGAGAAAACCCGCTTCCTATCTCTCAATTTGATGAAATTTATAGAGATAACTTGGGAATATTAGTTTTAGGTAGTATTTTGTAATAGAAAAAATGGTTGATATTTTTATCAACCATTTTTTATTACTTTTTTCGAAGAAATATTAAAACTTTTTATTCAATATTATATTCTTTTTGAAACAATCATGTCTCTTATAATATAATTATTTTTTTCATAAAAATTTAGCCCTTTTCTATTCGGACCAAATACTTCAATATTAATTCTTTTGCAATCAATACTTTTAAAATAATCTTCTATTCTTTCTAATAAAGCTTTACCAATGCCTTTGCCGCGAATATTGTTTTTTACAATCAATTCTATTATATCTCCGGTTCTAACACAGTCATTTGTTAATTTATCAATTTCATCTTTTTCTTCAACTACGCCTATGATTAATCCAATAACCATATTGTTTTCAATTGAAAGATATACTTTTCCTTCTTGATTTTTTACTTTAGTCATATCCATTTTAAAATTTCCTTCTCTATATTCAGGAAGCATTACTTGGGTATGCCAATCATCTATGTCTATTAGGTAATTTTGCAATTCAACTAATAGGTCTTTTATTTGTTCATCATATTTTGAGTTATACTCAATTATTTCCATGCTAATCCTCCAAATATTTTTATAATTCTTTTATAAAAGTATAATATCTTCTACAATCAAGTTGTATGAGATATTATTTCATTTTATTAAATTATTTTTTAGCAACTATTCCATAATATCTTCTTTTGAGAAGAATTCCTTTTGCAGTAATATTATTTTTCACATATTCCTCAAATAAGTTTTTCTCTACACTTTCTCTGTGTATATTTTCACATGTTCTTATTTCAGCAAAATCATCTAATATTGGTGTTTTTAATAACAATTTAAATAAATCATCTTTTGTTTTATAATATTCATTGGTATTTATTTTTACCATTTCTACATCTTTAAAGCCTGCTCGCTTTATATTTTCATAGTCTACATCACTTATTGCCCTCTCATCATTATAAGCTTGACCTCTTCCAAAGAGTTCTTTTATTTCCCAACAGTCGTATTTATCCACACCTCGAACAATTAATACACCCGACGTATTTAAAACTCTAAATATTTCTTTTGCATTTATTACAGTATTCCTTGCTGTAACAATATCAAATAACTCACTTGGAAATTCTAATTTCAAATTGTCTATTACTGCAAATTTTGCCTTTACTTCTGGATATTTCTTCGCATTTTTTCTTGCAGTTTCTATCATTTTAGGTGATAAATCTGTTCCTATTATCATTCCAATATTTTTAGGCATCTCAGAAAAAATTTTTTCTCCACCAGCAGTTCCTAAGTCTAATATTAGGCTTTTATCATTGGCATATTTTTTTATTTCATCATACATGTCCCAAATGTTTTCATATTCTTCTAAATAATTAATTTCTGAAAAATCCCAGTTTCCTAAATTTTCATACATTTTTATTTCTTCATTCATACTTATAACCTTCTTTATTAAATAGCTTGATTTATAGTTTTACAAATTATATCATATTTTTCTTTATATGCATATACTAAATTTGATTAGTGTAGTATAACAAAAAACCTGGAAAATTTAGTTTTAAGTGATTTTTTGTAATAAATATCCCCCAGTATAACTGGGGGATTTTCATATCGGCCTATAAGGCCTTG
>CAMEUC010000078.1 GCA_945937855.1 uncultured Clostridium sp.
ATTAAATTTTAGAATAAAAGAAATAGATTTACCAGAAAAAGTAATACAAATTATTGAAACCTGTACAACAAAACTTTTAAATACGGTAACAATATTTACAACTAATTTTTTAACTAATACATTACAAAAAGTTACATTAATACCAGTAGCATTTATTTATATAACAATTACAATACTTTCAACATATTTTATATGTGCTGATAAATTTTATATATTAGATCAAGTAGAACACCATGTTCCAAGATTATGGGTAAAAAGATTTATAAAACATTTAAGAGAAATAACTTCAGTGTTAGGTAATTATTTAAAAGCTGAAGTAATACTAATTGCAATATCATTCTTTATAGTGCTAATAGGCTTATATATTGGAAAATTTGCGGGTCTAAAAATAGAATATCCATTACTTTGTGCATTAGGAATTGCATTTGTTGATGCACTTCCAATACTGGGTTCTGGGACAGTAATGGTACCTTGGGCAGTCATTTCAGCAATAGATGGAAAAATATCATTAGCATTATTATTAGTTGGATTATATATACTTACAATAGTAGTAAGACAAATGGTAGAACCCAAATTAATCAGTAACAAAATTGGAATTCATCCTATTTTTACTTTAATAGCAATGTATACAGGTTTTAAATTTATTGGAATAATTGGGCTATTTTTAGGACCAATTATATTAATAATATTAAAAAATATATTTGCAAAAATGATTGATGATGGGATTGTAAAAAGTATTTTTAATAGAGGATGAATATTCTATTTAACTAAAGATTTTTATGATAAATTTGTTGAAAAGTAAAAACTCTTATGATACAATTCTTGTGTTAATACAAGAAGGGAATAAATAAATGGGGAACAAACGAGAAATAAATGAGAGAAAGAGAAATAATGCAAGATTATACCCGATATATAAGATGTTTTCTTGGGATTTACTTTGCTTTTATTCAATAGAATTTTTATTTTATACAAAAACAAAAGGAGTCACGGCAAGTGAAATTCTAATAATTAATGCATTTTATATAATTTTTAAATTATTGATGCAAATACCAGCAGTTGCCATAACTGATATTTTAGGAAAAAGAAAAGGAATTATAATAGGAAATATTTTAATTATTGTATATTTGTTTACTTTAATTATATCTCCTGGAATGATTGGTATAATAATAGCAGATTTATTTTGTGCTTTAGGGTATGCCATAAAAACAATTGCAGAAACTAATTTGCTTTATGATTCTGTGGCAACAAGAGGAGGAGAAGGGTTATACTCAAAGTTAGACACTAAAGGTGGAAGCTGGTATTATTGGATAGATGGAATTGCTTGCTTATCAGCTGGTTATTTGTTTGTAATAAATAATTACTTGCCAATGTTTATTTGTCTTGGATTTGTAATAATTTCAACAGTATTATCTTTTAGTTTTAAAGATATATATCCTACGAAAAAAAATGAAAGAAAGAATATAGGACAAGTATTAGAAGATTATTCTTTAGATTTAAAAGAATCATTTAAATTTATAACAAAATCTAGAAGAATGAAATCTTACATAATTTTTGGAGCAATATTTTATGGAATAATAAAAATTATAGATATATATAAAAGTGATTTACTAATATCTAAAGGAATTCCAGAGGAACAATTTTCAATGATATTTGCAATACTAAGTTTGCTTGGAGGAGTAGCTGTTACTTTAAGTAGAAAGATACACAAAAAATTTAGAAGTAGAACACTAAGTTTTATATCACTATCATATGTTGGAGCTTGTATGTTAATAGGAATCGTGACAAATATATGCACAAATTCAGTATAGATTCCAATTATTTTAATAATGTATGCTGTTTTAAGAATGTGCACCTCGATATGGTATATATTAAAAGATAAATATTTAAAAAATTTCTCAACAGAGAAAATAAGAAATAAAATAATGTTTACATATGAATTGATAGTAGGTATTGTTTCAAGTACAATGTCAGTAATAGGAAGTTTAGTGTTAGAAAAATTTGGAGTAGATTCGTCTTTCCTTTTGGTAAGTTTAGGAGCTTTAATTGCAATAGTGCTAGCATTAGACTACATGAGAACAAGGTTTGGGTTAAAACCAGAAGAATATAGAAAAGAAGATATAGAAATTAAGGAAGTAATAAAGCAATAAAATTATGTGAGCTAATAATTTATAAATAATAAATTATTAGCTCATTTTTTATTCCCAAAACATTAAACTTACATTATACTGACTTCCCAGTCTAAAGACTTTACTAAAATTTTGTGCTATAAATGAACTAATAACTAGATTAGGAGGTAAAAATGAAAGGTATAAAATTAGGAAACAAAGAATCAAAATACCCAATAATTCAAGGAGGAATGGGTGTAGGAGTATCTTTACATAGACTAACAGGAAATGTTAGCAAAGAAGGAGGAATAGGGGTTATTTCAGCAGCAGATATTGGATATAAAGAACCAGATTTCGAAAAAAATCCAATGCTTGCAAACTTAAGAGCGATTGGAAGGGAAATAAAAAAAGCAAGAGAGATAGCAGGAAAAGATAAAATAATAGGAATGAACATAATGGTTGCTATGCAAAACTATGCTGAAATAGTAAAAGAATGTGTAAAACAAAAAATAGACTTAATAATTTCAGGAGCAGGAATTCCAAAAGATTTGCCTGAATATGTAAAAGACTCTAAAACAAAAATTGCACCAATAGTATCATCTTTAAGATGTTGTGAGTTAGTAGTTAAACATTGGATAAAAAAATATAACTATGTTCCAGATATGATTGTTATTGAAGGACCAGAAGCAGGAGGACATTTAGGATTTAAAAAAGAAGAAATAGAAGAAAAGAATTTGGAAGACATAACAAAAGAAGTTGTAGATTATGTAAAAAAAGTAGAAAAAGAATATGATAAAGAAATACCTGTAATTGCAGCAGGAGGAATTTGGGATAAAAAAGATATAGACAAATTTCATAAAATATAAGTTCAATATTCAGTTTCAAACATAAATATATAATATTTTCAATTTGCGAAGCTCTAAGCAGACTAACCAATAAATAAATTCGGAGCTTATGCGTCTGAACACTGGTGCATATATGAGTTTAGATGAGTAGGGTCGCTTCTCATTCCAAATATTATATATTTATGCTTATAAGCTGAATGCTACAAAAAAGGAAGGTGATAAAATTTGTATAATAAAAAAACAACCGCTTGGGAAAAAGTTGAAATAGCAAGAAATCCTAAAAGAAAAACTTCTCTTGATTATATAGATGTTATATTTGATGAATTTATAGAATTACATGGAGACAGAAATTTTAAAGGTGACAAATCAATTTGCTGTGGTTTAGCCAGAATTGAAAATCAAAATTTTACAGTAATTGCACAACAAAAAGGAAGAACAACCAAAGAAAATATTGAAAGAAATTTTGGTATGCCTAATCCTGAAAGTTATAGAAAAGCTATAAGATTTATGAAACAGGCGGAAAAATTTAAAAGACCGGTAATTACTTTTATTGATACTAAAGGAGCTTATCCAGGGATTGGAGCAGAAGAAAGAGGTCAAGGAGAAGCTATTGCAAAATCAATGTTTGAAATGGTAAAATTAAAAGTACCAATAATTGCAATTGTAATAGGAGAAGGGTCAAGTGGAGGAGCCTTAGCAATAGGTGTAGCAAATAAGGTATTTATGCTAGAAAACGCGATTTATTCTATTCTTTCACCAGAAGGATATAGTAGCATTTTATGGAAAGATGGAACAAGATACAAAGAAGCAGCAGAAAAAATGAGGTTGACAGCAGAAGATTTATATGATTTAAATATTATAGATAAAATAATAAAAGAGCCTCAAGGCGAAGAAAATGAAAGTTTCAAAAAAACAGCAAATAGTTTAAAAAAAGAAATAAAAAAATCAATTACTGAAATGAAAAATTTAAGTAGTGAAGAAATCGTTCAAAACAGATATGAAAAATTTAGAAATATGGGAGAGTTAAGGAGGAATGAAAATGTTATTAAAAAATAAAAAAATTTTAATAATGGGAATTAGAAATAAATGGAGTATTGCATTTGGAATTGCAAAATCAGCATATGAAAATGGAGCTGAGTTAATTTTTACATATATGGGAGAAGAAAATAAAGAAAAAATTGAAGAACTAATATCAGAATTTGAAGGTAGTAAAGCTTATGTATTAAATGGGGCATCTGAAGATGAAATGGTAAAAGAAGTTTTTGAAAAAATAAAATCTATAGTAGTTGATCAATTAGGAGTAAGTGAAGAAAATGTAACAGAAGAAGCAACATTTGTTGATGATTTAGCAGCAGACTCTTTAGATATTGTTGAGTTAATAATGAGAATTGAAGAAGAGTTTGATATGGAAATCCCAGATGCGGATGCTGAAAAAATAGTTACAGTAGGAGATGTGGTAAACTACATAAAAGAAAATAAATAACTACCGTGTAGTTTTTTTAAAAGAATATTTGGTTCAGCCGTTTTGTATATTTTATAAAAAATTAAATTTGACAGCCCTTTGAGGCGGGGGAAAACCCGCGCACGCCTTGGAGAATTTAATTTTTTAGAAAATCATACAAAAGGTAGGCTGAATATTAACCATATATTTTTTATTGTATTAAGAATAGGAGAAAAGAATGGAACCAATTGAAATAATTCAAGAAAAAGCAAAATATTGTTTAAATTGTAAGCATAAACCATGCCAAAAAGCATGCCCTATACAAACCAGTATACCATCTTTTATTGAAAAAATTAAAGATAATAATATAGAAGAAGCATACAAAATTCTAATGGATAATAATATTTTTAGTCCAATATGTAGTGCTATTTGTCCACAAGAAAATCAATGTGAAGGAAGTTGTACAAGAGGAATTAGAAGTAATCCAGTAGAAATTGGAAAATTAGAGCATTGGGTTAATGAGTATGCAAAAAATAATTCAATTGAATATAATATTAAACCAAAAGAAAATAATAAACATTTGGTAGCAGTAATTGGTTCTGGACCTGCTTCTTTATCATGTGCATTTGAACTTGCAAAAGAAGGAACAAATGTAACAATATTTGAAAAAGAAAATGAATTGGGTGGTATTTTAAGATATGGTATACCACCATATAGATTAAATAAAAAAAATTTAGATAACACAATTAATAAGATATTGAATTTAGGAATTCAAGTAAAAACCAACTGTAAATTTGGAAAAAATATAAATATAACAGAATTGAAAGCTCAAGGATATGAAGCAATATTTTTAGGAATTGGTGCAGGAACTCCTACAACTTATTCACTAAGCAATGAAAAATTAGAAGGCATTTATGAATCTGATTATTTCTTGAAAGAATATAATCAAGGCAGAAATATAGATAACTTAGGTAAAACAGTTGTAATAGGTGGCGGAAACGTTGCAATGGATTGCGCAAGAAGTGCTATCAGAATGGGCGCGAGCAAAGTATCGATTCTATATAGAAGAGGAATAGACAATATGCCAGCAAGGAAAATAGAAATACAAGATGCTATAGAAGACAAAGTAGAAATAATTCCATGTACAAAGGTCATTAGCGCAAAAGGAGAACATGGGCATATAACAGAAATAGAATGTATAAAAACAGAAGTAATAGATGGAAAAGCTGTAGACTTAAGTAATACAAATTACAATATGAAAGTTGATACCTTTGTTTTCGCTATAGGACTAACACCAGAAAAACAATTACTAGAAAAGGAAGGAATAGATTTAGAAAAAGGATTAGTAGTAATTGATGAAAATGGAAAAACAAATTTAGATAAAGTATATGCAGGAGGAGATTTAACAGAAAATAAATCAACAGTATGTAGAGCAATAGCAGCAGGAAAAAGGGCAGCAAAAGGAATATTAGAAGAAATGTAAATATCATAGAGACAACAAAAAATATTGCAATGTAGGGACAGACACGTGTCCACCCATGCTTCGAAGGCTACGAGAGAACACAGCAGAAAAACCTCGAAAAATGTTGTACAAAAAAACAAAATATTTGTTAAAAATAATTGACAAATAAACAAACTAAGATTATACTACATATAGTATAAAAGTATTAGGTGTTAATACATATAACGAGGAGTGATGCTTATGAATAAAAAAATGATAAAAAATTTATCAAACAAAGAACTTTCAAAGATTATTAGAGATAGCAACTCTAGTGAAGAAGATATAATTATGGCATCAATTGAAAAAGGAGAAAGAGATTATAAAGATGGAAAAATATATACCACAGAAGAGGTAAGAAAAATACTATTTGGAACAAATACGTTGGTTAGAAGAAGCTATTGAGGATTTAAATCAAATTTATAATTTTATATCTCAAGATTAAGTATATTATGCTATAAAAACGACTGAGGAAATTTTGAAAAAAATAGAAAGCTTAAAAATATTACCTTATATTGGGAGAAAAATAATAGGCATTAATAATGAAAATATAAGAGAAATTATATATAAATCATATAGAATAATATACAAAATTGATTCTAATACTATATTAATTCTTAGAGTTTGGCATTCAGCTAGACTATTATCTAGAAATTATATTCCAATGAAAAGATAAATAAAAACATTTAATACTTTTATACATAAAGTAATAGGCAGTTATTAAAAATCAGACTTTTTTAATTACT
>CAMEUC010000079.1 GCA_945937855.1 uncultured Clostridium sp.
GACCGCCGTAGAAAATGTTTGAGCGAAGCGAATTACATTTTCTAGGATGGGGCAGCGAAAAAAATAAAATATAAAAACCCCGACGAGATTTGGCGGTCGTCTTTTGATATTTTTAACAAATACGGTACTCACACAAATTACAATTTATAGAACTATTAATAAAAAAAACAAGGCTTTTATTAACCTTGTTTTTTTGAATATTTGAATTTTTATTTTTTATTTTCTTTTTTATCGTCTGTAAGTACTTCCTTCATTGCACCTAAACCAGATAATGCCTTTGTTGCTTCAAAAGGAATAAATACTTTATTTGCATCACCTTTTGCTATTTCTTCTAAAGCTTCTAAAGATTTTAATTGAACTAATTTATCGTCTGGATTTGCTTTTTTAATTGAATCGTAAACTTTTTGAATTTCTAACGCTTTAGCATCAGCTATTGCTTTAATAGCAGCAGCCTCACCAGCAGCTTTCCTTATTTTTGCTTCTTTCTCAGCTTCTGCTTCTAGTATAGCAGATTCTTTTTTACCTTCAGCAATAGTTATAGCAGCTTGTTTTTCTCCTTCTGCTTGTAAAATTGCAGCTCTTTTATTTCTTTCTGCATTCATTTGTTTTTCCATTGCATCTCTAATATCTTCTGGTGGGTTAATGTCTTGAATTTCTACTCTATTTACTCTACAACCCCATTTATCAGTAGCTTCATCTAACAAACTTCTTAATTGATTATTAATTAAATCTCTTGAACTAAATGTTTCATCTAAATTAATTTTACCAACAATATCACGAATAGTAGTAATTGCCAAGTACTCAATACCTTTCTTTAAAGATTGAATTTCATACACTGCTCTTGCTGGGTCAACTATTTGGTAGAACACAACAGTATCAATTTTTATTGTAACATTATCTTGTGTAATAACTCCTTGTGGTGGAATATCCATAGTTTGTTCTTTTAAACTAACTACACTTCTTACAGTATCAATAAAAGGAATTATAACTGTAAGACCTGCATTGGCCACTTTATGAAATTTACCAAGTCTTTCTATAATATAAACCTCAGATTCTCTAACAACCTTAATTGATTTAAATGCTATAATTAATAGTAAAACTAAAACTATAATTAAAATATACATAAAATTTCCTCCTAAAATAAACTCACAATCCAATTATAACATAGTTTTATGTAAAATGGAAGATTTTTCTACAAATTTTTTAAAATAGGACTTGCTTATTTTTTCATCTTATTATAATATAATAAAGTATCAGAAAGAAAATGCAAATAAATTAAAAAAAGGAGGGAAAGTTTTTACAATTACAGCGCCAGGACAATAAAAAATTGTCGACGAGGATTAGAACTTATCGAAATATTCGGCGGATGGTTCTATGGCTTTAGTTACAGTCATTAAAGTTTATTAAAAAACTAATAGTAATATTAGAACAAAGGTAAACTACGAGTAACTTTTAATTTGCATGTCTTTTAGATTCTAAAAAAGATTTAAGGAGGATTACCTATGTGTGGAATTGTAGGATATGTAGGGACAAAAAAGGCAAGTCCAATTTTAATACAAGGACTTTTAAAATTAGAATATAGAGGATATGATTCAGCAGGAATTGCAACAGTAGAAAATACAGGAATCACAGTTATGAAGGATAAAGGAAGGGTTAAAAATTTATATAACTTAGAAGGTATAGACGATTTAGCAGGTACAACAGGAATTGCTCATACAAGATGGGCAACTCATGGAAAACCATCAAAAATAAATTCTCACCCTCATATGGATAATGATAACCTATTTGCAGTAGTTCATAATGGAATTATAGAAAACTATAATGAATTAAAATCACAATTAATTGAAAAAGGATATAACTTTTTATCTCAAACAGATACAGAAGTTATTCCAAATTTAATAAATTATTATTATAAAAAAGATGAAAACAATGATGAAAAAAGACTTTTAAGAGCAATAAAAAATGCTTGTATGGATTTTAAAGGAAGTTTTGCAATAGAAGTAATTGCAAAAGATAATCCAAATAAAATGATTGTTGTAAGAAAAGATAGTCCACTTGTAATAGGAAAGGGAATTGATGAATTTTTCATTGCATCAGATATTCCAGCAATACTTTCTTATACAAAAGAATTTTATCTTTTAAATGACTTTGAATTTGTAGAATTAGAAAATGGAACATCAAAGGTTTATGATAAAGATTTAAATCCAATTGAAAAACAAGTAACAAAAATAGAATGGGATAGCAGTAGTGCAGAAAAAGATGGTTATGAGCATTTTATGATAAAAGAAATATATGAACAACCAGTTTCTGTAAGAGAGACTATAGGAGCAAGACTAAATAATTCAAAAGTTGAATTTGACGAGTTAAAATTTGATAAAGAATATTTAGAATCTTTAAATAAAATATATATTGTAGCTTGTGGAACAGCAATGCATGCAGGTCTAGCAGTAAAGAAAACCTTTGAAGAACTTTGTAAAATACCGGTAGAGGTTGATATTGCATCAGAATTTAGATATAGAGATCCTATAATAGATGAAAAAACACTTGTAATATTTATAAGTCAATCAGGAGAAACTGCAGATACAATAGCTGCATTGAAACTTGCAAAAACAAAATGTTCAAGAACAATAGCATTATCAAATGTAATAGGTAGTTCAATAACAAGAGAAGCAGATTATTATTTGTATACACATGCAGGACCAGAAATTGCAGTAGCATCAACAAAAGCATATACTTCACAAATAACATTACTTACAATACTTGCAATGTATTTTGCAGAAATTTTAAATAGAGTAGATGAATCAAAAATAGAAGAATTAAAAAATGAACTTTTAGAAATACCTAATAAAATAAATGAAGTACTAAAAGAAGTAAGTAAAATAGAAAAATTTGCTAAAAAAGTATATCAAGAAACAGATATGTTCTTTTTAGGTAGAGGGGTAGACTATGCAGTAAGCTTAGAAGGCTCATTAAAACTAAAAGAAATATCATATATACATTCAGAAGCATATGCATCTGGCGAACTAAAACATGGACCAATAGCTTTAATAGACAATGGAACAACAGTAATTGGAATAGTAACTGAACCAGATTTAGTAGAAAAATCAATAAGCAATTTACAAGAAGTAATAACAAGAGGTGCAAAAGTACTATTAGTAACAAATGAAGATATGGAAAATAAAGGCTTTGAAAGTATTATAAAAATACCTTCAACAAATAGATTAATATCACCAATATTATCTGTAATACCATTACAATTATTATCTTATTATATTGCAAAAAATAAAGGATTAGATGTAGATAAACCAAGAAATTTGGCAAAATCAGTAACAGTTGAATAAAAATTAGGGCGACCAGAGGTCGCCCAGTTTCTTTTTGGCTAGTTATAGTTTAGTTCAAATATTGACAATTACTATAAGGTCAGCCGTTTTGTATATTTTATAAAAAATTAAATTTGACAGTCCGCAGATCACGGGGGAAGACCCGCGTACGCCTTGGAGAATTTAATTTTTTAGAAAATCATACAAAAGGTAGGCTGACTAAAACTCTTTACTGAACGTTAATTTTGGACAAATAAAAAATAAAAAAACTATTGCAAAATTTATTTATTATGGTAAAATATAAAAGAAAATTTGTTTGCACAAAAGGAGATTAATATGTTTGCATATATAAAAGGAAGTTTAGAGATTAAAAGTACAAATTATGTTGTGATAGAAGCTGGGGGAATAGGATATAAAATATACATGTCGACAAAATCTATAGGAACTATAGGTAATGTAGGAGAGAATGTAAAAATACATACACACTATCATGTAAGAGAAGATGATATAAGTCTTTATGGATTTAATACAGAAGAAGAACTTAGAATGTTTGAGATATTAATTAGTGTAAGTGGAGTAGGAGTAAAATCGGCTTTAACAATGCTGTCAGACATATCGCCTGCAAGCTTTGCAATGGCAGTTATAAATGATGATGTAACAAGGCTTACAAAAGTACCAGGAGTAGGTAAAAAAACAGCACAAAGACTAATACTAGAATTAAAAGATAAATTAAAATCAGAAGATATATCTGGAGAAGAAATAAGTAAAACAGATATAAAAGAAGATAAAGTAGACAATGATGTAATAATTGCATTACAAGTATTGGGATATAATAAAAAAGAAATAGAGCAAGCTCTAGAAAAAATAGATACTAAAGATTTAACAGTAGAAGATACAATAAAGACTGCATTAAAATATTTAGGAAGGTAAATTGTAATTTGGAGGTGAGAGGTGGGCGGTGAGAAGTGTGATTGGGTAAGGGAAACTCTTCGAAGAAATCACCCTAAAATCACACCTCGCACTTCTCACTTCGCACTTCAGTTTGCAAAAGCCAACGCTTTTGCAAACTACAATTTGAAAAATAGGAGGAACATATGGATTTAAACAAACCATTGGCATATAGAATGAGACCAACTACTTTAGAAGAATTTGTAGGACAAGAAGAAGTAGTAGGAAAAGATAAAATTTTATATAGAACCATTAAAGCAGATAGATTATCAAGCCTTATATTGTGGGGACCAACAGGTTGTGGAAAAACCTCGCTTGCAAAGGTTATTAGTAATACCACTAAATATAAATTTGTAAAGTTAAATGCAGTAACTGCAGGAATTTCAGATATAAAAAAAGCAGTAGAAGAAGCTAAAAATGTTTTTTTAAATCCAACAGGAAAATGTATTTTATTTATAGATGAGATACATAGGTTTAATAAGCTTCAGCAAGATGCGCTTCTTCCTTATGTAGAAGATGGAACAGTTATACTAATAGGTGCAACAACGGAAAATCCATATTTTGAGGTAAATAAAGCTCTAATTTCAAGGTCTATGGTGGTAAAATTAAAACCATTAAAACCAGAAGATATATTTAAAATTTTAAAAAATTCTTTATTAAATAAAGAAGGTTTAGGAACATATAATATAAAAATAGAAGATGAAACATTAATGAATATTGCAAAATTTGCAAATGGAGATGTAAGGACTGCATTAAATAGCTTAGAAATAGCAGTGCTTACAACGCAAATGGATAAAGACGGTTTTATTAATATTACAAATGAAATAGTAGCGCAAAGCATGGGTAAGAAAAAAACAATGTTTGATAAAAATGGAGACACTCATTACGATAATATAAGTGCATTTATAAAATCTATGAGAGGTAGTGACCCAGATGCAACAGTATTTTATTTAGCAAGAGCAATAGAAGGAGGAGAAGACCCTATATTTTTAGCTAGAAGAATAGTAATTGCAGCCTCGGAGGACGTAGGTCTTGCAAATCCAAATGCACTTGTTGTTGCAAATGCAGCCATGCAGGCTGTTCAAACAGTTGGAATGCCAGAAGGAAGAATTATATTATCAGAAGCGGCAATATATGTAGCTTTATCTAAAAAATCAAATGCTAGTTATATGGCAATAAATAAAGCATTAGAAGATGTATCTACAAAAGATACAGGGGAAATACCAATGCATATAAGAAATGCTGAAATAAAAGGTATGGAAAACTTCGGGTATGGACAAGGATATAAATATCCGCATGATTATCCTGGGCATGTTGTAGAGCAACAATATTTACCAGATAAAATGTTAGGAACAAAATATTTTGAAAAAGATGAGAATATAGATATGTAAGACATTTGTTGGTAACTTTTTACCTTGACAACTTTTAAAAAAAAGTTTACAATAAGAAATGGAGTATATTGAACAGTCGCGTATAAAACTTGCAAAGGTTCATATGAGGAAAGTCCGGGCTCCATAGAGCAATGATGCTGGATAACGTCCAGTGAGGGAGACCTTAAGGAAAGTGCAACAGAAAATAACCGCCGTACTAGAAGTTAGAAATTAAAAGTTAGAAAACAAAAATTTAACATCTAAATTCTAATCTCTAACTTCTAGTAAGGTAAGGGTGAAAAGGTGAGGTAAGAGCTTACCGCTGGCATGGTGACATGCTAGGTCAATGTAAACCCCATCTGGAGCAACACCTAAAAAAGAAGGCTAAGGCTGCTCGCCATCTTCTTGAATTGGTGGCTAGAGGCATATAGTAATATATGTTCGAGATAAATGACTGTTTTTAACAGAACCCGGCTTATAGATATACTTCGTTAGCCAAAAAAGATAAAAAAAAGAGCAATTATATATTATTTTTTAAAATAATATATAATTGCTCTTTCTTTTATTTATATGAAATTATAATGAAATGAATTTATTTTCAATAAACCTATTAATATTAGAAGGATTAACTCCAGAATTAGCCGAAAGTTCATTAATAGAATTTATATTAGTAGAACTATCTAAAATATTACTTAACTTTGAAATATCAGCCCTGTCTTTAACCTGACAATTACAACAAATATCATTATTTGAAATAAAGAAATTTCCACATCTAGAACATCTTTTAAATTCCATAGAAAAACCTCCCATAAAATAATTACATAAACATTTTATCAGATAATATAGAAAAATAAAAGATAAAAATAAAAAAATTTTTAATAGAAAGATAAATTGTAATTTGTATGAGTAATTGCTTTATTAAAAACGTCAAAAGACGACCGCCAAATCTCGTCGGGGTTTTTATATTTTATTTTTTTCACTG
>CAMEUC010000080.1 GCA_945937855.1 uncultured Clostridium sp.
TATCCTTCTCTTGTTTCATCTCCACCATGTACTCTTACATAATTGTCTAATGTATAATTAATAACATACTGCTTACCATTATGTGTCTCTTGATTATTATATGGTACAAAAGTTTTTAATACATGTTTATATGTTTTTTCTGCATCATCTATATTAGTTGTAAAAGTAATTGTTTGTCCCTTATATTTTCCAGTCATTGCATTACTTTTAGCAACATACATTGGTTCACCTGCAATTGTTTCACTGGTGTTTGTTTTTATTTGGGTTGCTTTTGTAGTAATATATTCATCTTTTTTCTCTATATCCGAAGGTTTATAATAATAAAGTTGCAATCCATTTTCATCTGTAATTGTTTGTGGTACATGTGTAGGTGAATATATATAATATCCATCATACATAGTAAAAACTATTGCTGGAACATAATTTAATATGTTTTCTTTAGAAGTTCCCCCAATGCCTAATTTACTTGCTAAACTTGTTGTAAACACATTTATGGATGATGTTAAATTTCTTCTTTTATTGTTTGCCAAACTCGAATATTCATTATTCCATTCTACAGTGTTTATTTCAAAAGCCTCCATAGCCTCCTTGGTAGCTTCTATAAGCTTTTCGTCATAATCAGTTTGCATTCTTATTGTATCTGCTTCTAATCCTAAATAATATGAAAAAATTAATATAATTGGAATAATAATTATAAGAAAAATAATTATTAAATTTTCTAATTTCATACTTCCTCCTATGTTTTTTAAAGGGTTAGGTAACACCTAACCCTTTATTAGTTTTTTGCTATTTAGAATAATTTCCTGTATTTACTACTAATGCCGAGGCACTTGCTGCAATTGTATAAGTGTCTTTTCCAACTAATGAATATATAGCATTTTTTATTTGTGATGCAATTGTTGTGTTTGTATTTTTTACAGTACAAATAAAATAATCACCTTTTTTTAGTAAATACTCTCCTTTTGCACTATTTACACCATTTTCTCCATCTAATATTATTGAGTTATATACTGAATAATATAGGTTTTCTCCTAATTGTTCAGTTTCTCCTTTGTTTGGGTTAACTGTCATAATTTTATGTTCTAATTGAATATCATATGTATTTGCTGTAGCATATAGTTTTGTTATAAAACTATTATAATCATCTTGTGTTACTTTTCCCTTTGTTGCTGCATTGTTTACAAACTCTGCAACTAGAGATTGCACTGCTACTTGCGAAATCTCATCTTGTGTGTTAGTTACAGCCATTAGCGGAACAAAAAACATTAATGTTGCTCCTACAATTATTACAATTACTACCATTAAAGTATTACCTGACATATTACCTAACATATTTTCCTCCAATCCATCATTATTTTTTTATTAAGAACGACGATGGCGTCGTTACCTATATTTTCTAAAAATTAATTTATTTTTTCATATGTTATATATAATTTTTTTCCAACATTTTCTTCTAATACAGTCCCATCTTCTGCTGTATATGTTGTTCCACTTATTGTAACTTCTACATAAGTTTCTCTATATTTACTATCAGTTCCCAGATGAGTAGATATAAACTCAGAAACTTTCTGTTGTATTTTATCTTTTGAATCTATACTATATTCAAAAATATATTCATATTCATCATCTGTGTCTTCATTAATTCTTACAGTGAAATTTTCTTTTATACATCTAGATATTGTTGCAATTACAGTATCTATGCCTACTGTTCTTCCACCATTTTTAACATTTTCTGTATCGTCTTTTAATGGTGTTTGAAAATTTTCTCTATCACTATAAAATAAGACTACATCTGCAGTAGATTTTGCTTGTGATAAACTAGAAAATGTTACAGATAAAGCAACTACAAAAACTAATACTGCAAACGCCATTAATAAAGCATCTGTCGCATTTTCCATAATACCCTCCTATTGTAACTTATACTTTTCTCAATTATCAATCCATATTTCACTTACATACCCTTGTTCATCATATTTTTTTATTGAAACACTATATGTCTTTTCTGGTTTAGTTTCTGCAATTGTTTGGTTTATCTCGGATTCTAAAGTAAGATAGGCAGTACAATTACTAAATTCATCTATATCACATAAATATATCATTATGTTTTTATTGCTATTTTTATTATTCATTAAAACCTTTTGTAACAAAAATTTTAATTGAGTTCCTTTTATATTTCCCTCATATTGTGTATATTGTGAATTAAACATTGATACTTCCATTGTCGTTGATACTGACTCTACTTGTTCAGTAACTCCTGAGGTTGAATTTAATATTTTTAGTCCTACTGCAATTAATACTATTGCAATTAGTACTGACCCTGCAATTAACAAGGCTTTAGTCGCATTTTCCATATAATCACACCCCTCATTTAAGTTAATAGTTAATAACAAATAATAAATAGTTATGGTAGGATTTTGTAATGTAATTACAAAATCCTCGTTAACTTTTCACTCTTCATCATTCATTATTCACTTGTTTTATCTTCAGACTAAAATTTAATTTTAAAAATTAAACTTTAGTCTAAGGATAGTTTATTTATCCTTAGATTAATAAATTCATTATTCAGTTGTTCCTTGATATCCGCTTAATGCTGAGTTTATTTGCTCTGCTTGTGAATTAATTGAAGTACTAATTGATTCAGAAACCTGCTCAGCTTTATCTGATGTATCACTACCTGCATTTAATAAGTTTACTCCTAGAGCAATTAATACTATTGCAATTAAAACTGCTGCTGCTATTAATAGAGCTTTTGTTGCATTCTCCATATTTTTTTCCTCCTTTGCAAATTTCTTTATTATTCTTTAGAATTAATTTCATTCTAAAAGTTAATAACTAGTTTTATATATGGGTGCTTGGTATGCACCTACTATTTTTCTACTTGTTCAAAAAACATTTTGCTTATTTTTCCTGTTTTTTCATGGTATTCTAAGCTTGTACATTTGAACTCTATTACATTAAAGTATTTTACAAATTCTGCTGTATTTTTGTTGTATATTTCTTCCATTGGGTATGTTTTTTCTGTAAGTAACATTTTTATTTCTATTTTTATTGAGTTTTCTTCATTTTCTACAAAATAATTGTTTTCGTCTTTTTCTATATTATTATTTTCGTTTGCATTTACAACTTTATTTATTAAAGTTGCAAGTTCTGTTCCATAAATTGTTTTGTTTAAATAAGTTTCATATTCTTTATTGTAATTATCTAAAGCTCTTGAGCTACTTTCCTTACTTATTTTTAAAGCATATATTGAAAGTACTATTATTAAAAATAATGTTATTAATATCATTAATATTATTAATATTTTGTTGTTTTTCAAATTAAGCCCTCTCTTTTAATTATAATATTTTTTTATGCTTTTTGCAATATTTTTTTGCTTTTTGTCGAAGGTTTTTAACTATTCTCTTTAAATGTTATCTGTGTTATTTTCCCTGTTTCACTATTATATACTGGACTTGTGCAAGAAAATTGGCTATCTAAAAATTTTGTAACAAATTTTTCTGAGCTTGTATATGTTTCTGAAGAAAATGATTTATTTTGTATTATTATTTTTACTGCATCTCCATATTCTTTTGCTAAATTTACTACAGATACAACCTCCTGTGCTGTTATATCTGTTCTTCCAGCATATACATCAAATTTGCTATTGAATTTTTGTATTTCCGTTGTTGTCATTATTTGATTATATTCTTTTGCTTGGTCTGAGTACATTGAATATAATGTTATGCCTATTGTTAGTATAATAATTGCTATTAATACTTCACCTGCTATTAATAAGGCTTTTGATGCGTTTTCCATAGATTTCTCCTTTTTATTTGTCTTTCAGAACGACGAGGGCGTCGTTCCCTACATTTTTTAAGAAACAGGTTCTATTGTTATTTTGCTCACTCTTCCTGAAGCATCATATTCCATCTTTGTGCATTTAAATCTTTTATTTAATAATTCATCTTGTTCTACTTCTTCAAACTCTGCTGGAAGATTTAATATTATTTGATTACTTGGATTATTTATATTATTTTCATTTACTTTATTTCTTAATGTTATTACATCTGCTCCATACATTTGTCTTTTATTATATGCTTCATATTCTGCATTAAAGGCTGCTAATTGTTCCATTTTTGTTTTTTCTTCTTGTGTTTTTTGTATACTTGCCATTCGATTATACATCATTATAAACATTGTTAGTATTATTATTGCTATTAATATTCCACCTGCCATTAGTAAGGCTTTTGATGCATTTTCCATACGAACCCCCTTATTTTTTGTTTTAATTCCGGGGCGCCGAGGACTGCGCCCCCTACATTCTCACTTCTTACCTCTCACGTCCCACATCTCAATTAATACATTGTTGACATTGTTGAGAAGCTTTGTGTCATACTGCTTAATCCTATAAATACAAGTGGTATTATTAAGTAACCAACAAATACGCAAACCATTGGTGCAAATCCTATTACTTTTCCTATTAGTCCTTTTCTAGATATTAATCTGTTATTTGATTCTTCTCTTTTTGCTTGATAATATTCTCTTTCATTATCTAGTTCTTCAAATGCTTTTTCTATTGGTATTTTTTCTACTGCTGCTTGCATACTTTCTACTAATCTTATCAACTGTGGAAATGCTATGTCGTTTTTCAATTCTTCTAATGCCTCCCAAGCTCCTGCTTCATAGTTGTTTACGCATTTCGTTATTGGTTCTTTAAATATATTAGAATATCTTTCTAACCATTCTAGTATTATTTCTACATTTACTCTTTCAATTTTCATAAGCATTGTTATTATTGTTTGGAATTGCATTACTTCATTTTCCATTTCTAGTTTTCTAAGTATTTTTTGGAAAAATAACATCCATATAGGTGCTTGATATCCCATCCATGCGAAAGCACATGCAAGTAATAATTCAAACCATTTAAAGTTTTCATTATTAACTATTTTTAGCTCGTCAAAAATTTGCTCTGCTACCTCATCAATTTCTGCATCTGTTGCTTCTCTATATTCTGCAGATTGAGCAATTGTTCTTCTGACCTCTTCTATTTTTATATTGCTTCTTCCTTTTAGCTTGTCTAAGAATTTATTATATATTTCTCTTTTTTTCATTCCTTCAATAGTGTCAGCTTCTGATAGTCCACTAATCATATCGTAATCTGCAACTGGCTGAGTATATATATAATTTATAGCCACCTTATGTATAAGATTAAAGAAAAATATTGATACTAAAAATGTTAGTATACACACGCAAATTCTATTTACATATAAAGTCTCCATTTTTTGTTTTGTTGCTGCTTCTTTCATCAGCTTAACATTTTTTCTATATTCTTTGCTTTTTTTATTTGGTATAAACATATCTACTATTGGCTTTATAAATTCTTTGTTATATAATTTCATTTGCCAAACTTTGTTTTGATCTTTATATTCATCTTTTATGCTGCCAGTATCTTTTATTTTTCTAATTAATAAGTATGAAATAAATGTTAATATTAATAACAATATTTCTACAATTAGTCCACCCTTGCCATTATAAAACTGAGATGTAAATGAAAAACTACTTGTCGCCCAATTTTTTAATGGTGTTAAGAATAATACTGGTACTATAGAAATAAATGATAAACTTTGAAATACATAGTCTAATTTATCTCTTTTTAAAATTTCTAGTTGCATTTCTTGTGTTATATTATTTAAGTTTTTTAGATACAATGATGCTCCATCTACTGATCTATCTCCAAATTCTTTTGTAAGGTATGATATTCCAGCAAATTCTTTCAAATATGAATTTGGTGCTACATCATAATATTTTTCTAGTTCTGTTTCTGGGTCATCTGATATTAATATTTCATATATTTTTTCGCCTTGCCTCGAAACCTCTAATTCATCATTTTGTGAAACTTCATATATTGCTTCTTCTACCATGTTATATTCATTATATGCATGTCTTATTTCTGCGAAGAAATCTATTTGCTGTTTTAGAATTTTTGTGTCTAATTTGTCTATTTTACCTGTTATTATTGTTTCTATCAAAAATGCTTCAAATAGTAATAATATTACTAATAATAGTTTATCATCTTTTGTAAGTAAGATTATTGCTAATGTTACTGGAATTATAATTAGTAATGCTTGCGTCATTGTTTTTGCTGCTTGTCTTCTTGTTTTATACTCATCTTGCATATATATGATTTCTAATTTTCTTCTTATTTTCAATAAGTATCTATGTATAAACGGAATTTTTGTAAATAGTAAATATAGTTTTTGATATATTACGTCTGCAGAAAAAGTGTTTTCTTTTGTTCCTTCTCTTAATTGTTTTATACGCTTCATATCTGCTTTGTTTAGTCGCTTTTGTAACACAAAGTATGCAATTAATACTACTACAAATGCTCCACCTGCTATTCCAATTATATAGTATAAAAAATTGTCTGACACTTATTTCACCTCTTTTTTTTCATTTGATAATTATTTCTTATAAATTTTAATTTGGAAGTGAGAGGTGGGAGATGGGAAGTGTGATTGGTAAGGGCAAATCTTCGAAGAAATTACCCTAAAATCGCACCTC
>CAMEUC010000081.1 GCA_945937855.1 uncultured Clostridium sp.
AAAAAGAAAAATCAAACCCCGACGAGATTTGGCGGTCGTCTTTTGATATTTTTAAGAAATAAATTGATGGCACAAATTACAATTTATCTAACTCTCTTGGCTATTAATGCCTTTATTTTTATTCCTTGTTTTGAGAACATTTCCTCATGTTCTGTTATTATATTATCTTTTACATTTTCAGAATGTAAATCATATGTAATTTTGGTTATCTCAAAACCTGTTTGTTTAAAGTATTTTATACTTGCTTTAAATAGGTCATCATCATCTGTTTTAAAATATATTTCCGCTTCTTGTTTTAGAAATATTTTGTATTTTTCTATAAATACTGGATAGGTAAGTCTTCTTTTATTGTGCCTTGGTTTTGGCCATGGATTACAAAAATTTATATATATTCTATCTACTACGTCTTTTTCATTTAACATATTTTGTATCAAACCTATTTCCTGCGCTGTAATTAAAACATTATCTATAGGTTTTTGATTTTTTAAATATTCTGCTTCTATATTTCTTTTTGCAATTCCTAATACTTCACTTTTTATATCTACTGCTAAATAATTTATTTCAGGATTTCTTACTGCAAGTTTTGCTATAAATGTACCTTTTCCGCATCCTAATTCTAAATGTATTGGTTGTTTTTTTGTGAATTTATTTTCCCAATTTCCTATATTTTCACATGGGTTATCCACAAAAAAATCACATTGGCTTAATTCTTCCCTTACCCATGGTTTGCGTCTCATTCTCATTTTGTTAATCCTTTCCATATTTTGTAATAGAAATTTTATTTAATTTTGTTTCATCTTTTTTCTGTTTATCCATTTATCCAAATAATGTCTTCTTATTATTGCAAGATTAGTAAACATTCTTCCCACAAATACTACTATTGCAGCTAAATATATATCTACATTTAATTTTATTCCAAGCCATGTTAATGCTATTGAAAGAATTGCATTCCCAAAAAAACCTGATATAAATATTTTTAAATCAAAATTTCCTTTTATATTAGAAGTTATTGCCCCAAAAACTGAATCTAAAGCTGCTATTATTGCTATTGCTAAATATCCAGAATATGTATACGAGATTATTGGAGCATTCATCCCAACTATTGCTCCTAAAATACATCCTATTACAATTGCTATTATTATCATTATTCTGCCTCCTTTGCATATTTAAATGTTAAATTACCACTATAAGCATTTATCACTATATTATCACTTTTTTCCAGTGTTATATCTTTTCCTTCATTTTTCATAGTGTCTATGTATCCATATTGTTTCTGTGATAAACCACTTTCCAAATATGTTATATCTCCTATTGCTTTTACAATATATGGCGAAACAATTCTTTCTCCATTTACACTAATGTATGTGGAATTTATATCTACTACATAAGAATTTAGTATTATTCTTTGATCGTTTATTGAAATTGCCTCTGCTCCTGCTGCTTTTAAATTATTTACTAATTGTATCAAGTCCTTAGCATATATTTTTCCATATTTTCCAACTTCTACATCTGTTAATGTTACTATTATTCCTTCTCCTTGAACTGTATTTTTTCCAAGTATGTTTCTTGAATTTATTAATTCCTCTTGTAATACTTCTGAAGCTTGTTTTTCCGTATTTATTGTTTCTTGATATTCATTTATTTTTGAATTAGTTTCTTCTAATTTTGATAATGTCTCTTCATATTTAGTTTTTAGCCCCGTAATTTCCGTTCTTAATTCACTTTCTTGCATAGTTTCTAATGAATTTATATCTGTATGACTTATTGTTTTAAATTGTATAAATATAACCATTGTTAATATAAAAAACATTATTCCTATTATTATAGATATAATAATCTTTTCTTTTTTTATTTTCATTCTTCTTCACCTCTTGTCAAATGAGTATAATTATATACTCCATTGTATTTAGGTATTATTATATTGTCACTACTATCTATCTTAACTTTTACTCCTTCATCTGCCATTAATTGTAAATAACCTCCTGGCCTTATTAATGTATTATATATGGCCGTTGAGCATATTGCTTCTATTGTTATCGGAACAGTTATTATTTCTCCATTTACTCTTATAATGTTTCCATCACACAAAATAGAAGTACTAGATACTACTCTATGTCCATTTATGGAAATAGCTTCTGCTCCTGCATTAAATAACTCATTTACTACTTGTAATAAATCTTCTTCATGAACTAAATATTGTGCCACATTTATTTCATCTTTTGCATTTCTATTGTCATCTAAAATAATTATTATACCTTCTCCTTTTACTTCTGTAAGACCTAACATTAAATTGTTTTCTTTTAATTCTGCTTCTGCATTTGCATCTTCTTGATTACCTGCAACTGCTTTTGTTCTTATACTTTCAAGTTCTTTTTCTGCCTCCTCCAATTGTTTATATACTATATCGTATTTTTCTTGCATCCTAAAAACTTCATCAATTAATTCACTATTATTTTTTGATAAAGTTGTCCCAACAGAATTTTGCATATCATTTACTGTTTTCATTTGCATAAATATTGATATTACTAATAGAAAACATACTATGCCTAAAACACCTGCTATATATTGTTTTTTCATATTACACCTCTTTTCTAAAATATATTTTATTTATATTTTTGACAAATATTTCTCCTGTTTGCCCTACCGTGTCCTCTAAAACTGCCATTAGTTTTACAAATTTTTCATTAACACTACTGTTATCTCCAAAATGAATCAACTTATTTTCACTTTCCATTGTAATTAAAAAATCTGCATCATTTTCTATATTAAAATTTGTAATTTTCTCTGTTAATCCCTTTTCTTTTGCTGCACTCATTATTTGTATAACTGTATTTAATTTTTGTAAATCCTCTACATCTAATCTATTCCCTGGTTCAATATTTTGAGTAATATAACCTGTAATTGTTGGCAATTGTAGCTTTTCTTCATTTATTTCAAGTATATACCCTTGGTTATTTATATATGCATATTGTTCATCCTCCAAAATTAACATATATGCTGTTACACGCTCTTTTACATTAATTTCTACTGTCCCATCCAGTTTTCTATGTATTTGTACATCTTCTACGTAAGGATTCGTTTTTATTTGTTCTTTTACTTTTATGTTTAAATATTTAAACATATTTTCATTTATTTTTAGCCCTGACAAATTAATTATTTCTTGTGCTGAGAGTTTACTATTTTGCGTCACTTTTATCTGTTTTATATTAAATAAATCTGATAATAAAAATGCTATTATTGCACCAATAATTAATATAAATAAGCTTGTCCATTTTAAAATTTTTAGCTTAATTCTTTTCTTCTTTAGATTAGCCTGTTTTGTAATAGGTTTATTTTTTTTCGAAGAAGCTCTCACTTTCTTTTTTGTTTTATTTTTTGAGGTTGCCAATTAAAATCCTCCTTTTCATGTTCCTTTTTTCTAGGAACGGCAATATTACCGTTCCCTACATTATTGTACTAAATTTATCTGTGCATTTAAGTTTCTTAACTTTTGGTCTAATTTTTCATAACCCCTTAATATATGTTCTATATTATTTATTTTGCTTTGTCCTCTAGCTGCTAATGCCGCAGTACATAAAGCTGCCCCTCCTCTTAAATCTGTTGCCTCCATTTCAATTCCATGTATTTTTTTTGTTCCTTTTATTATTGCGACTTTTCCTTCTACAGAAATTTTTGCAGCCATCTTTTTTAGTTCATTTAAATATTTAAATCTATTATCAAATATGTTTTCTACTATAACAGAAGTTCCTTTTGCAAGTGTTAGCATTGCTCCAAAAACAGATTGCATATCTGTTGGGAATCCTGGGTAAGGTAAAGTTTTTATTTCTACCGCTTTTAATTTTTTTGGCGCATCTATTTCTATTCTTGATTTTTCAGATTTTATTTTTGCTCCGGTCTCTTCTAATTTAGAAGTAATTGATTTTATATCTTCAATATTTACATTATCTATAATTATATTTCCTCCAGTAATCGCTGTCATACAAAGGAAAGTTCCTATTTCAATTCTATCAGGCATAACATTATAACTTACATTTCTAAGTTCTTTTACTCCTTGTATTCTAATAACATTTTCTCCTGCTCCGCTTACTTTTGCACCCATTCTATTTAGGAATTTCTGTAAATCTACAATTTCAGGCTCCATTGCAGCATTACTTATAATTGTTTCTCCTTCAGCTAAAACTGAAGCAAGCATTATATTTTCAGTAACTCCAACTGATGGGAAATCTAATTGTATTTCTGCACCTCGAATTTTATCGGCACTACATATTATATACCCCGCTTCTTCTTCTATATTTATACCTAATTTTTTTAATGCTTTTATATGTAAATCAATAGGTCTTGCTCCAATGTCGCATCCTCCTGGATATGAAAATACAGCATGTTTAAATCTTCCAATTATTGCTCCTGCAAGTATTACGGATGATCTTAATTTATGCATTAATTCTTTTGGTATTTCTGTTTTTTGCATATTCCCTGAATCAATTATTATTTTACCATTTTTTCTATATGCTTTGCAACCTAATAACCTCAAAATTTCTAAAGTTATTTTTATATCTTGTATATTAGGTACATTATATAAATTTGTAGTTTTCCCATTTAAAATACTTGCTGCTATTATTGGAAGTGATGCATTTTTTGAACCAGATGAACTTATTTCTCCTTCTAACCTTTTCCCGCCTTCTATTATGTACTGTGCCATTATTATACACCTACCTTTATGTCATATATTATGCAGGTTTAAAGAAAAAGGTTAAAAAAGTGAAAAGAGAGACTCTCCTTTCACTTTCTTATTATACAAACAGCATCACCATATACACTATATATAGGCTAAAATAAATCATTCCTTTTCTTCTATTTATTGTGTTTTTAGGAGGGATTATTGAAAACAGCCATAAGAGTAAAGTTCCAATTATCATAAAAATCATATCCTTATTATAGCTTAAATCATATTCTATTGGTTTTATTATTGCAGTTGTTCCAATTATTAATAACATATTAAAAATATTTGACCCTAAAATATTTCCTATTGCAATGTCACTTTCATTTTTTAGTCCAGCTGTAATACTTGTAACTAATTCTGGTAAACTTGTTCCTATTGCAAGTATTGTTATGCTTATTATTTTTTCACTTAAATTCAAAGTTTCAGCAATTTCTACAGCATTATTTACAGTCAAATCACCACCAATTCTAAGTCCTATAATTCCAAGTGCAATATAAAATATGCTTTTTAATGTGGATTGATTTACTTCTATACTTTCATTTTTTTCCTCATCTTTTTTTACTTCTTTGGATATAATAAAAGTATATATGATAAAAAGAACAAATAATATAATTAAATAAATACCTTTTGTTCTAGTTATAGTAGTCCCTATATTACATAGCGTTACAAAAACTATTGTTATAAATAAACAGCTTGGTATTTCTATAAATTTTGTCTCCTTTTTTAATGGAATTTCTTTTAATATAGCACTTACTCCTAAAATTAAAAACAAATTAGATATATTACTCCCTACAACATTTCCTATTGTAAGGTTTGAACGTCCTTCTAATGCAGAAGTTGCACTTATAAATAGTTCTGGCATTGAAGTTCCAATAGATACAATTGTTAAACCTATTACTATTTCTGAAATATGAAATTTTTTAGCTATGTTGCTGGAACCATTCACCAAAAAATCGGCACCTTTAATTAACAACACAAAACCTATTATTATTAGAATTATTTGTATAAACATACGTTTTCTCCTAAATTTAAATAATAATTTGTAGAGGTGTTCAATAGCCACCTCTCACATCCCAGCTCACACATCTAAATTATTTTTGTAAAATTTTCTAACTGCATACTATCTTTAATATTCCCCTTTTTTATTGACTTTATGTTTATTTTATTATATATTTCATTTTAGAAAGAAGGGATGTTATGAATTTAGATGAATCGATTGCAGTTGCAAAATCTGCCTTTAAAATGTCTTATGCTCCATATAGTAATTATCATGTTGGAGCAGCTTTGCTTTGTAAATCTCGGAAAAATTTATTCTGGCTGTAATATTGAAAATGATGGTATAATGTCTATTTGTGCCGAGAGAGTTGCTTTTACTAAAGCCATTTCTGAAGGCGAAAGAGATTTTGATTATATCGTTGTTTGTGGAGGTAAAGACATTAATAATTTAGATGATTGTCTTCCTTGCGGTTATTGTAGACAGTTTATGTCAGAATTTACAGATAATAACTTTAAAATCTATGCCTTAGGCCCTAATGATAAAATAACCTCTTATACAATGAAGGACTTATTACCTAATAATTTTAGCTTATAAAAATAAGCAAATTTTTTTCACATATTTTACACCTCCTCTCATATATTTATTAGAGGAGTGATTTTTTTGAATAATAATATGAATAATTTAGATATGGTGCATCTTATGCAAATGCTTTCTAAAATGGATAAAAATCAATTAGAAGAAGGGCTTGCTAAAGCTAATCAAATTCTTCAGTCTAAAAGTAAAGATGATATTT
>CAMEUC010000082.1 GCA_945937855.1 uncultured Clostridium sp.
AGGTTGATTATATTATGACAGGGAAAACAGGTATGTCCGAAAATGTAGGAGGAGAAATGGCAAAGGAATTAGGAGTATATGAAAAAGTTAAACAAGATGGTGGTTGGGGAAATGTATCTTCTAAAGATTGTGGTAATATGGTGAAAAAAGCAATAGAAATAGCAAATAGAAAAGCATAGTTAATGTTTAAATAAAAATTTTAATCAATTAGGGACAAGTTTCATTTATTTAATATTACAAATGAAACTTGTCCACAATTGATTAAATTTCATAAAATTATTTTTTAAATACAAATAATTTACTTAAAACATAATTTCCAATTATGATTAAAACCTGAGAAATTAATTTTATAATTTTATCATTAAAGCAAAGAACTGTTACACCAAGCCACATAACAAACATATCTAAAAGAAGGGTAGTTATACGAGAAGATACAAATTTTGTAGCTTCTTGTAATTTGTTTTGGTTTGTACTTTCAAATACAAATTTTCTATTTGTAAAATATGCAAATGCTACACCCACTGTCCAAGATAAAATATTTGCAATTTGTAGTTGTACCGGAATATCTGGATTTAGAAATGTAAATACACTGATGTAATAAAATGCTAAACTTACAACTGTTGTTAGAACTCCTACTATTAGGTAATTAATTATTTCTTTATATTTTTTGTATAAATTTAATATTTTTTCCATGTTATTTACTCCTATTATTTAAAAAATTTAATTTATCTGTATATTCTGTATATTTTATTTCAAAATCTTGCTTAGACTTTCTGCTAAGAGTATCCAAAATTAAACCACCAAAAAAACTTTGAATTGCACAAATATAAAAGAATATCGAGGCAATAAATGATGGAAATTTTGGAACTAGTCCTGTTCTAAAATATTCAATTAAAACTGGTGCTAGAAATACAGAACCTATTATAAATAAAATTAATGTTAGCCACATAAAAAAGGATAAAGGTTTATAATTCTTGTATAATGTAAAAATAGTTGTTAACACTTTAAATCCATCAGAATAAGTATTTAATTTTGATTCACTACCTGGAGGTCTATCTTGATATTCAATTACGACATTTTTTACATATAAATTTTTATCTAAAGCATGAATTGTCATTTCAGTTTCAATTTCAAAACCTTTAGATAAAACAGGAAATGTTTTTACAAACTGATAACTAAAAGCTCTATAACCAGTCATGATGTCCCTAATATCACTTTTATAAATAAAATTAATTAAACTTCTAACTAAGATATTACCAAAATTGTGGAAAGGTCGTCTGTTCTCTTTAAAATATGTTGAAGATAACCTATCTCCAATTACCATATCAACTTTATCATTTAATACTAGATTTGCCATTTCTTTGGCACTTTTAGATGGATAGGTATCATCTCCATCTGTTATAATATAACATGCAGCATCTATTTCTCTAAACATTCTTTTTATAACATTTCCTTTACCTTGCTTCCTTTCGTATCTTACAATAGCACCTGAATTTCTGGCTATCTCATCTGTTCCATCAGAAGAATTATTATCATAAACATAAATAGTAGCTTCTGGTAAATCTCTTTTAAAATCCTCAATAACTTTTTTTATCGTATTTGCTTCATTATAGCATGGTATTAAGACCGCTATTTTGTCCATTTGTTACCTCCCTTTTAAGTAGTATATTTTTTTATTATTGCATCTACAATCATTTTACTTGCTTTCCCATCTCCATAAGGGTTAGATGCTAAACTCATTTTATCATATTCTTTTTTATCTGTTAATAATTTTTTTGTTTCATTATATATAACTTCTTCATTTGTTCCAACTAATTTTAAAGTACCTGCTTCAATTCCTTCTGGCCTTTCTGTTGTATCTCTTAGAACTAAAACAGGTTTACCAAGAGAAGGTGCTTCTTCTTGAATGCCACCACTATCTGTTAAAATAATATGAGATTTCGCTATAAAGTTATGGAAATCTATTACCTCTAAAGGTTCTATTAATTTTATTCTATCATCATTGCCAAGTATTTCATCTGCAACTTCTCTAACACGCGGATTTAAGTGAACAGGGTATACAACTTTAACATCTGGGAATTCTTGAACAATTCTTTTTATTGCTCTAAACATATGCCTCATTGGTTCTCCTAAATTTTCTCTTCTATGTGCAGTAAGTAAAATTAATTTACTATCACCTAACCAATCAAAAATTTCATGTTTATAATCTGACTTAACTGTTGTAGCAAGTGCATCTATTGCAGTATTTCCTGTAACAAAAATACTTTCTTCTTTTTTACCTTCTTTTAATAAGCTATTTTTACTATTTTCAGTTGGGGCAAAATGCATATCGGCTAAAACTCCTACCATTTGTCTATTCATTTCTTCCGGATATGGAGAGTATTTATCCCATGTTCTAAGACCAGCTTCAACATGCCCAATATCTACTTGAGAATAAAAGCTAGCTAATGCTCCTGCAAAAGTAGTAGTAGTGTCACCATGAACTAGAACGATATTTGGTTTTTCTTTAAGGATTATTTCTTGTAGACCTGTTAAGGCTCTACTTGTTATATCACTTAAAGTTTGACCTTGTTTCATAATATTTAAATCATAGTCTGGAGTAATATCAAACACCCCTAGAACTTGGTCTAGCATTTGTCTATGTTGTGCTGTAACACAAACAATACATTCAATTTCTTTTCTTGATTTTAATTCTTTAACAAGTGGAGCCATTTTTATAGCTTCTGGTCTTGTACCAAAAACTGTCATTACTTTAATCATTTTTTTCTCCTTTCACTAGTTTATAGTTCATAATCTTAATCTTGATAAAATCATATATTATTTGTAAACCGATACCAATAATTATAAAACGTATAAATAATATAGTTTGGCCATATCTTGAAAAAGCAAAAGTGTAGCTATAAACAGCAACTTGAAAAATATAGTTAAATGATAAAAATAGTAATTCTTTGAAATATTTTTTATTAAATAAAATTACTATTCCACAGATAATGGTTAATATGATATCGATAGCTCTTGTAAATAATATCATTTCACTAGTTATTCCCCATATAGTTGCCCAATAAAAAGTACAATATATATTAACATAAGGTTTATAAATTAAATAAGATTTAATCATTGAAACTTTATCGCTATTCCACCACTGTTTCATGCGGTACTTAGCTATAAGCTTTTCTTTTTCCAAATTATAATACCTTGTTTTATAAAGTTTTTCAGTTGCTGTACCATTAATGTATTCTTTCATTTCATCGCTAGCATGAGTGTCTATATATTTTTCATATTCTTCTTCATTATCTTCAGGATAATTATATCCTTGATAAGTACCTAATAATAGTGGGTCGCCACTACCATATGTTAAAGGAATAAATTTATTAAAAACCATATAGTTTCTTATTATCCAAGGCACAAAGAAAATACATAAAATGGATGCACTTATTAAAAGTTGTTTCCCAAGAAGCTTTAAATCGTATTTCTTAAATAATAAATATATTATTAAAAATATAGGATAGGGTGCGATATTAGCTTTTAATAATATACAAAACATATAAAATGTAATTACTTGATAGAAATATTTTTGTTTTTGAGTATTAGCTAGCATAATTGATGAATATATTAAAAATATAAAACCAAACATAAAGGGTGTTTCAGTTAAAATTGTATTATCCATCCAAACAAAGTCAATTACTAATAAAAATGCAGCAGCAATTGATGAAAATATTTTATTACTGAATAAGCGCACTATTTTATAAATTCCTAATATAGATAATAGGCCCATTAACATCCATATAATCTTAAGAGATAGAAGTAAGGCTGTTCCTTCTCCAACAAAGTGTGACACTAATGCAATTAAATAAGTCATTCCAGGCATTATCTGAGCAGATTGAGTACCATGCATTATAATAGTTAAATTGTTTTTAAAATAAATTCCACTTACGATATAACTTGCATCGTCACTATTTAATCCGTAGTCAATACCTAATGTTAATAATACTGCAATATGTAAAACTAAAGATATAAATAGAATTATACAAATAAGTTTATTCTCCTTAATAAAAGCAAATAATGATTTGAATAAATTTTTGAAGTTAAGAAATTTATTGTTAAAAATATATTTCTTTTGAATGATATAGTTTGCCACAAGGATAATGCAATCTACTATAAATTTTATTAATACTAAATTATAATTTGTTAATTTATAAACTATTTCTGTACTTATGGCAGATACAAACATTTGAATAATAACTAATAAGTAGTAATTTAATATTAAATTTATATTATCATTTTTATTTGTTTTATCTTGATTAAAAACTTTATTTTTATTTAAAATAAAATTAATAAAAGATGAAAATATTCTTGCACAAATTGTGCTAATTAATATATATTTTAGACTAGGTATATTTTTTAACAAATAGCTTAAGATGGAAAATACAGATAAATCTAGTATATAACAAATCCCAGAGGAAAATATATATTTAAAAAAGGTAAAAAATTTATTAATTATTTTTCGTATCATTTTTCAATCTCCTTTAATTCTTTTTTTATAATGGCTATTTCTTCAGTAAGTATTACAATTTTCTTTTTCTGTTCGGAAACTATTATAGTTAAAACAAATGTTAACACAAGTAAAATTAGAAATCCAATTAAAAAAACTAAATTAGAAACTAATTCTATTCCCAACATTTTGCATATCAAGTTTAAAAATGAGGGAAATAATATGCAAATCAACATAAGTAAAGATGAAGCTAACCAAAGAAGTGAATACTTTAATAATAATTTTTGTTTTTTTATAATATGCAATATAAATAAAATAAAACATAAAACACTTAGAACTAAAAAAATTCTTAAATTTATAGGCATTTATTTTCCCTCCCTATTTGAAAAACTTGATATAATAATAGATAAACTTACTTTAATCATATAATAAATTGATTTTAACATGTTTATGGAAGATTCTCCATGTTCTCGTTCATTCATTATAACAGGAATTTCTTTGACTTTAAAATTTTTTTTAATAATTTTTACTATGGTATCAGGTTCCGGATAATCATATGGGTAATCCATTGAAAATAGTCTTATTATTTGCTTATTACATGCTCTAAAACCACTTGTTGGATCTGTTATTCTTTGACTAGTACAAAGTTTTATAAGACTCGATAATAACTTTATACCAAACCTTCTAGTTGTGGTAGACTTAAATCCATCAAGATTATCCAAAAATCTAGAACCTATTACTAAATCATTACCTGATTCTATTTCGTGTATTAATTGATTTATATATTCAATATTATGCTGACCATCACCATCAAATTGAATTGCGATATCATAATCCTTATATAATGAATATTTATAGCCTGTTTGTACAGCTCCGCCAATACCTAAATTTGTAGGCAAATTTAAGTAATTAAAATGATTATCATCTAAAATTTTTAAAGTATTATCTGTAGAACCATCATTAATAACAATATAATCTATATCTGGATTATGTAGTTCTAAAATTGCTTTAACGGTATTTTCTATATTTTTTTCTTCGTTGTATGCAGGAATTATTAATAATGTTTTCATAACTAAACCTCTTTTTTTATTTTTAATATATATTTTAGATTACTATTAAAAAATCTTTTAAGCCTTTTTGGTTCTTTAAGTATTCTATATAGCCATTCTAGATGTAGTTTTATAAATATTTTTGGAGCTCTTTTTTTTGTACCACTTAATACATCGAAACTACCTCCAACACCAACAAATATACCTTTATTAAACTGGTTTAAATTTTTATAAATTAATAGTTCCTGATCAGGAATCCCTAATGCTACAAGTACAACATCTGGTTCTAGTGTAGATATTTTATTAAAAACAGCCTGTTTATCTTCTACATATCCATTTTCATATCCGCATATATGTGCATTAGGATAATTATTTTTTAAAACATTAACTAATTTTTCTATTACTTCTTTTTTTGCACCTAATAGAAAAATACTCTTATTATATTGATTACAATACTCAAATAATTTTGTACATAACTCTACACCTGGTATTGTTTCTGCTACTTGGTAACCTAGCATTTTAGCTCCCTTAACAATACCTATTCCGTCTGGAATAATTGTAGTATTTTCATCTAACAATGCTTCTTTAAAATTTTCATTTTGCTCAGCAGTCATAATGGTTTCAGGATTTGCTGTTACAATAAACATTTTATTGTTGTTGATAATATTTTGTTTTACTGTTGCAAAGAAATTTTCTTTTGTAGATTTATATAATTTTTCAAAATATATTTTTATCTTAACTCGCCCCTTTATCTACTTTGTTGATTTTTGTATTATAATGTTAAATTTTATCTTAATTATTATAATATATTGTTTGTAATTATGCAAGACAAAAAAATAGTGCTTCTAACACTATTTT
>CAMEUC010000083.1 GCA_945937855.1 uncultured Clostridium sp.
CAGGCTCGGGAAAATCATCTTTAGCGTTTGATACCTTATATGCAGAAGGACAAAGAAGATATGTAGAAAGTCTTTCTTCTTATGCAAGGCAATTTTTAGGAATGATGGAAAAACCAGATGTAGAGTCTATAGATGGACTTTCACCAGCAATTTCAATAGACCAAAAAACAACTTCTAAAAATCCACGTTCTACAGTTGGAACAGTTACAGAAATATATGACTATATTCGTTTACTATATGCAAGAATAGGTGTGCCACATTGTCCAAACTGTGGTAAAAAAATAGAAAAACAAAGCTTAGACCAAATAGTAGATAAGGTACTAAGCCTAGAAGAAGGAACAAAAATACAAGTACTTGCACCAGTAATTAGAGGGAAAAAAGGAGAATATGTAAAATTATTAGAAAGCTTTAGCAAAGAAGGATTTGTAAGAGTAAGGGTAGATGGTACAACTTATGAAATTACAGATGACATCGAGATAGATAGAAAGAAAAAACACAATATAGATTTAATAGTAGATAGACTAGTTGTTAAACCAGAAATAAGAAGTAGATTATCTGAATCTGTAGAAACTGCTTTAAAATATGCAAATAACCTAGTATTAATAAATGTACAAGGACAAGAAGAAATGCTATTTAGCCAAAACTATGCCTGCCCAGATTGTAATATTAGCATTGAAGAATTAACACCAAGAATGTTCTCATTTAATAACCCTTTTGGAGCGTGTCCAGACTGTTTGGGTATTGGCTATTTAATGAAAATAGATGAAGACCTAATATTGCCAGATAAACATAAGACATTATATGATGGAGTAAAAGCTTTTGGGGCAAGCAATATGAAAAAAGGCGAAACTATGGCTAAAATGTATTTTGAAAGTATTGCTAAAAAATATGGTGTTGATATATCAAAACCAATAAAAAAATTGCCAAGAGAATTTTTAGACAAAATAATGTATGGAACAGGAGAAGAAACTATAGATTTCGAATACACTTCAGCTGCCGGAACAAGAAAATTTACTGCTCCATTTGAAGGTGTAATTCCAACATTAGAAAGAAGATATAGAGAGACAAAATCTAATGGCATGAGAAATTTCTACGAAATGTATATGAGTTATAGCCATTGTGATACTTGCCATGGAGCAAGATTAAAAAAAGAAAGTTTAGCAGTTACAGTTGGAGACAAAAACATAAAAGAACTTACAGATATGCCAATTAATAGAATAAAGGAATTCTTAAGTAATTTAGAACTAAGCAGAACTGAAAAAATGATATCAGAACAAATTATTAGAGAAATAAATTTAAGACTACAATTTTTAATGGATGTAGGACTTGAATATATAACTTTATCTAGAAGTGCAGGAACACTATCAGGAGGTGAGGCACAAAGAATTAGGCTTGCAACCCAAATTGGTTCTGGATTAACTGGTGTAATGTATATTCTAGACGAACCAAGTATTGGACTTCATCAAAGAGATAATAATAAATTAATTGAAACCTTAAGAAAATTACGAGATTTAGGAAACACAGTAATAGTTGTAGAACATGATGAAGATACAATGTATGCTGCAGACCAAATTATAGATATTGGCCCAGGTGCAGGTGTTCATGGTGGAAAAGTTGTAGCACAAGGAACTGTTGAAGAAATAAAGAAAATAACAGAATCAGAAACAGGAAATTACCTAAGTGGAAGAAAACAAATAAAAGTACCACAAACAAGAAGAAAACCAAGTAGATTATCAATTGAAGTAAAAGGCGCTTGTGAGAACAATTTAAAAAATATAGATGTAAAATTTCCACTTGGAGTATTTACATGTGTTACAGGTGTATCTGGTTCAGGAAAAAGTACATTAGTAAACGAAATACTATATAAAACACTTGCAAGAGATTTATATAGAGCAAGTGAAAGACCGGGAAAATGTAAAGAAATACTTGGAATAGAAAATATTGATAAAATAATAAACATTGACCAATCTCCAATAGGAAGAACACCAAGGTCAAACCCTGCAACATATACAGGAGTATTCGATAATATTAGAGACTTATTTGCAGAAACAAATGAAGCGAAAGTAAGAGGATACTCAAAAGGAAGATTTAGCTTTAATGTTTCTGGCGGTAGATGTGAAAACTGCCAAGGAGATGGAATATTAAAAATAGAAATGCATTTTTTGTCAGACATATATGTGCCTTGTGAAGTATGCAAAGGAACAAGATACAACAAAGAAACTTTAGAAGTAAAATATAAAGGGAAAAGTATTGCAGATGTACTAGACATGACTGTAGAAGAAGCACTAGAATTTTTTGCAAATATTCCAAAAATAAAACAAAAAATACAAACACTATATGATGTAGGACTTGGATATATAAAACTTGGGCAACCATCTACAACCCTTTCTGGAGGAGAAGCGCAAAGAGTAAAACTTGCAACAGAACTTTCAAAAAGACCAACAGGAAAAACACTATATATTTTAGATGAACCTACAACAGGACTTCATATAGCAGATGTTCATAAATTGATAGATATTTTACAAAGACTAGTAGATACAGGAAATAGCATCATAGTAATAGAACACAACTTGGACCTAATAAAAACAGCAGATTACATTATAGACTTAGGACCAGAAGGAGGAGAAAAAGGAGGAGAAATAGTAGCAGTAGGAACACCGGAACAAATAGTAAAAAATGATAGGTCATATACAGGAAAATTTTTGATGAAATATTTGAAAAAATAAAATTGACAAGATAATAAAAAAGTAATATAATTCTTTTCAAGAAAAAAGGGGGGAAGCTATATGAGCAAAGAAATACCACCTATTGGAGGCAGAAAAGGAGAAAATCACGTTGATGATATTAGACCACAAGGAATGTGTTATTCTAATTCAATAGAGGAACACAAAAAATTTTGTGAAAGTTTGGGAAATGGAACTATCCAAACAGATGTAGAAACAGCAAAAGAAGAAGCTCAAAGGATATATACTGAAACTAGAATCGCTGGCAGAAACGGAAGAGGAGAGAGACCATAGAAAATAAAAAAGGGAGGTAAGCAATTTACCTCCTTTTTAAAATAATTATCTACAGTTATTGTTTTCATTTCTTTGGTTATTATTTTGATTTTCATTATTTCTATTTTGTTTATTTTGATTATTTTTTTTACTTTCTTTTTTACTCATAAAAGCACCTCCAAAAATATTTCTATAAATATTATTTTCAAAATTACATATATTATTCTTGAAAATTTTTAAATAAGTTGTTTAATTTTTAGTTTTGCGGTATAATAAGTAACATGGAAAATTTAAATGAAAAAATTGTAAAATTTTTAAAAGAAAAAAATAAAACTATTAGCTTTATGGAATCCTGTACAGGTGGATACCTAGCAAATGAAATTACAAATGTTAGTGGCGCATCAAATGTTTTGAAGGTTAGTCTTGTTACATATTCTAACGAATATAAACTTAAATTTGGAGTAACTAAACAAACTTTAGATAGATATACTGTATATAGCAAAGAAACTGCGAAGGAAATGGCAAAAATGGTATCAGATTTTGCCAAATCTAGCTATGGAATTGGTGTAACAGGAGAACTCCGGAAACACCTTAACAGAAGAAAACAAAGTTTATTATTGTATTTATGATAAAACAACAAACATATACACGTGCAATGAAATTTATATTGAACCAAGTGAAAGAAAACAAATGAAGCAAGAAGTAGCACAAAAATTATTGGAGGAATTATGGAATATATTAACAAAAAGTTGAATGAATTTAACAAAGATATAAAAGGAAAAAAGGTTGCAATTATTGGATTAGGTATAAGTAATAAACCTCTAATTGAATATTTATATAATTTAGGTGCAAGAATTACTGTTTTCGATAATAGAGAACAAGAAAAAATAGATGAAGATATTTGGAATAAAGTTGTAGAATATAATTTACAGTATTCTTTAGGAGAAAATTATTTAAAAAATTTGAAAGGATTTGATTTTATATTTAGGTCTCCTTCTTGTAGACCAGATTTACCTGAAATACAAGAAGAAATTAAAAGAGGCGCAATTCTTACATCAGAAATAGAATTAGTTTTAAAATTTACACCAAGTAAAACAATTGGAATAACTGGAAGTGATGGTAAAACAACAACAACTTCTTTAATATATGAAATACTAAAAAGAAAATATAAATGTTTTTTGGGTGGAAATATTGGAAAGCCACTATTTACTCAAATTTCGGAAATGAGGCCAGAGGATATTGTTGTAATAGAGCTTAGTAGTTTCCAACTTATGAATATGGAGTTAAGTACAGATATAGCAGTAGTTACTAATATTTCTCCAAATCACTTAAATGTACATAAAGATTATAAAGAATATATAGATTCAAAGGCAAATATTTTTAAATATCAAAATGAAAATGGAATTTTAATTATAAATTATGATAATGATATAACTAGAGACTTTGCAAAAATATCAAGCGGAAAAGTTGTATACTTTAGTAGACACTCAAAACTTCCAAATGGTGTTATATATGATAATGGAGTTATAAAATATTGTGATAATGATTTAAGAAGACATATAATAAACCAAAAAGATATAAAAATAAGAGGAATGCACAATATAGAAAATATCTGTGCAGCTATTGCAGCAACTTCTACATTAGTAGAACAAGAGGAGCAAGCAAGAGCGATATCTGAATTTACCGGTGTAGAACACAGATTAGAATTTGTAAGAGAGATAGATGGGGTAAAATGGTATAATGATTCTATAGCATCTAGTCCAAACCGAACTATTGCAGGGCTTAATTCTTATGATGAAAAAATAGTATTAATTGCAGGAGGCAGAGATAAACACCTAGATTACGAGCCATTAGCAAAACCAATATTAGAGAATGTAACAACTTTAATAGTAATGGGAGAAACAGCAGAAAAAATAAAAAATGTGGTAACAAGAGAGTTAGAAGTTGAAAATAAGCAAATGAATATTATAAAAGTAAAAGATGTAGAAGAAGCTGTAAAAATGGCAAAAGAAATAGCAAAACCAAATGAAATAGTACTATTTTCTCCTGCAAGCACAAGCTTTGACATGTTCAAGAACTTCGAAGAAAGAGGAAAAAAGTTTAAAGAAGAAGTAAATAAATTGTAAAAAAGGAACCTTCTTATGCATATATTAATGTATAGGGAGGTTTTATTCATGGATTACCAAAATTATGAAGATTATATGAGAAGTGTACTAGGATATCAAACAGGAAATATTTATGCAAATACATATAATCCTAGAAATGAGTATTATTACGATATGCCAATGATGACAACAGATTATGCTATGCCCGAAACAGATGAATTTAGCGAGCTTTATCCTGAGATATATAAATTAATATATCCAATGGTATGTAAAGTTTGTAATCAAAACATGAACAGGGAAGTTACAAAAGATTTAGTAGATAGAATGACAGATGAAATATATGTAAATTTTGAATCAGAGGATAGACAAAGCCAAAATAATATGAGAACACCATTAAAAAATGGAGATGTCCGCAATCCAAATGCTAAAGAGCCAGAAATAAGGCAAGAAACAAGACAGGGTAATTTCTTACTTAGAGATTTAATTAGAATTTTAATATTAAGAGAACTTTTAAGACGTAGAAGACCTAATAGACCACCATTTCCACAGCCAGGAAGACCACCAAGACCTCCAATGGGACCAGGCAATCCTTGGAGAGGATTTTAAATGATTTTAATATGTATATTTTCGCCTAAAATTACCAATAATAATTTCAGATTATTTTGAAAGGTGGAATATATATGAAAGTAAGAGAGTGTATGTGTAATCAGGTGGAATGTGTTAAGCCAGAAACAACAGTATGTGATGTTGCAAAACTAATGCTAAATAAACATATTGGTTGTGTACCAGTATGTAATGCAAACAAAAATTTAGTAGGACTTGTAACAGATAGAGATTTAATACTACGAACACTTGCATGTGAGAAAGATATAAAACAAACTCCTGTTAGTGAAGTTATGACAACAAATGTTTATAAAACTACTCCTGAAGCAAATGTAGAAGATGTAAGTAAAATAATGTGTGATTGTCAGGTAAGGAGAGTTCCAGTAGTAGAAAATGAACAAGTAATAGGAATTATAACTCTTGGAGATTTAGCAAATAACAAAAATGTAAGTCCTGAGGAAGTTTCAATTACAGTTGAAGGAATATGTAGATGTGGTAATAATGCACAAAATGCAGAATAAATTGTAATTTGTAGAAGCATTTTAATAATTCGCTCCCAGGGTGTTATATATTTTAAATCACTCGTTGCTTCCCACCGGCGCTGTAACAAGGCTATCGCCTTTAACAGCCCACGGCGGTCCCCACGGAACAACTCGCTTTTAAAATATATA
>CAMEUC010000084.1 GCA_945937855.1 uncultured Clostridium sp.
GGATTACTTAGAGGTGCCTAAAAAAGAAAAATCAAACCCCGACGAGATTTGGCGGCCGTCTTTATCTAAAAAAATCACTAACACAAATTGACTAATTATATAAAAAATAAAAACGAGCTATAAAACCTTGACTTTTGAATTAATTAGACATATACTAAGCATGAAAAAATACTTTTTAAAGGGGGTTATTTAATGGAAGATTTAATTGAAATCAGATGGCACGGTAGAGGTGGACAAGGTGCAAAAACGGCCTCATTACTTTTGGCAGACGCAGCATTTAACACAGGGAAATACATACAAGGATTTCCAGAATATGGGCCAGAAAGAATGGGAGCACCAATTACAGCATATAACAGAATAAGTACAAAACCAATAACAATTCATAGTAATATATACGAACCAGATTATGTAGTTGTAGTAGATGATAGCCTATTAGAAGCAGTCGATGTAACAGCAGGGCTAAAGAAAACAGGGGCAATAGTAATAAATACTACTAGAGATAAAGAGTATATAAAAGAACATTTAAATGGATATGAAGGAGAAATATATACAATAGATGCAAGAAAAATATCAGAAGAGGCACTTGGAAAATATTTCCCAAATACACCAATGCTTGCAGCTATTGTAAAAGTAAGTAAAGTTATGTCTGATGAAGATTTCTTAGAAGACATGAAAGGTTCATTTAAACACAAATTTGCTAAAAAACCAGAAGTAATAGATGGCAATATGAAAGCCCTAGAAATGGCACTAAAATCAATAGAGCGAGTGTAATTTTTAATTTAATCAATTAGCCGCACGCAGGGGCTTATATATTTTATTTTTAAAGCGATTCCGGGGTGACCGCCTTAGAAAATGTTTGAACGAAGTGAATTACATTTTCTTGGATGGGGCAGCGATAAAAATAAAATATATAACCCCGACAAGATGCGGCGGACTAAAATGAAAGGAGAATAAAAATATGCATGAAAAAATAAACAGCAACACACCTATGGAAGAAATGACAATAGGTGGGAACATATATAAAGCAGGAAATGCAAGAGAATTTAAAACAGGAGATTGGAGGAGCGTAAGACCTGTATATTTAACAGAAAAGTGTAAACAATGTGGAATGTGTTTCCCAGTTTGCCCAGATGATGCGATTCCAGTAAATAAAGAACAAAAAAGAGAAGATTTTAATTATGATTATTGTAAAGGATGTGGAGTGTGCGCAAAGGTTTGTCCTTTTGGTGCAATCATAATGGAATAAAAAGAAAAAACGAATGAAAAACGGCATCTTGCACATTTTTATATAATCACAAAATCCTTTGGTGTGCACATGCACACCTGCGGTTTTGCTCATATATAAAAATGCACAGTATACCATTTTCGCTTCGTTTTAATAGAGAACAAAAAGAATTATAAGGAGGAAAAAATATGAGTATTAGAGAACGTTTAAGTGGTAATGAAGCTGCAGCAATCGCAATGAAACAAATTAACCCAGATGTAGTTGCTGCATTTCCAATAACACCATCAACAGAAATACCACAATATTTTTCAACATTTGTAAGTAATGGTGAAGTAGATACAGAATTTGTTGCTGTAGAAAGCGAACATAGTGCAATGTCTGCATGTATAGGAGCAGAAGCTGCGGGAGGAAGAGCAATGACAGCAACGTCTGCAAATGGATTATCTTTAATGTGGGAGATGATTTATATCGCTTCTAGTTTAAGATTACCAATAGTAATGTCACTAGTAAATCGT
The DNA here is from genome assembly GCA_945937855.1 of uncultured Clostridium sp. Classification (GTDB taxonomy): domain Bacteria; phylum Bacillota; class Clostridia; order TANB77; family CAG-508; genus UMGS1933. Next base: position 1,741 of record CAMEUC010000084.1, read on the forward strand.
GCAGTATCAGGACCGTTAAACATACATAATGACCATTCGGATGCAATGGGAGTAAGAGATAGTGGATGGATTATGCTATTTTCAGAAAATAACCAAGAGGCATATGATAATTTGCTTATGGCACACAGAATTGCCGAGCATAAAGATGTATTGCTTCCACTTATGGTATGCCAAGATGGATTTATTACATCACATTCTATAGAAAATATAGAATTAGAATCAGATGAATTGGTAAAAAAATTTGTAGGAGAATATAAACCAGAACATTACTTATTAAATCATAAAGAACCAATAGCAGTTGGACCTTTGGATTTACAAGCATATCTTTTTGAACATAAGGCTCAGCAAGCAGAAGCAATGAGAAATGCAAAAAAAGTAATAAAAGAAGTGGCAAAAGAATTTGAAGAACTTACAGGAAGAAAATATAGTTTCTTTGAAGAATATAAAACCCAAGATGCTGACATTGTAATTGTTGCAATGAATTCAACAGCAGGAACTGCAAAATTTACGGCAGATAAGTTAAGAAACCAAGGAATAAAAGCAGGAGTTCTAAAGGTAAGAATGTTTAGACCATTTCCAGGTGAAGAAATTGCAAAAGCTTTAGCAAACGCAAAAGCAGTAGCAGTACTTGATAAAGCAGATGGATTAAATGCCGTTGGGGGCCCATTATTTACAGATATTACATCAGCAATGCAAGTAAATAAAGTATCAGTTCCAACAGTAAATTATATTTATGGAATAGGTGGAAGAGATACAAAAGTAACTGACATAGAAAGTGTATATACTGATTTACAAGATATTGTAAAAACAGGAAATATTGATAACCCTTACAGATATTTAGGGTTAAGAAAATAATATAAATAGAAGTGTGAAGTGCGAAGTGCGAAGTGTGAAAATAGAGAAATTCTGCGAAGTCTATTCCTAAGAGCACACTTCCCACATCCCACTTCTCACCTCGAAATAATAGGAGGAATTTTAAAATGGCATATAATTTAAAAGAAGTAGTTGCAAATAAACCATCAAGATTTACATCTGGACATAGAATGTGTGCAGGGTGTGGAGCACCTGTAGTAGGAAGAATGGTACTTAGAGCTTTAAAACCAGAAGACCATGCAGTAATATGTACAGCAACAGGCTGTATGGAAGTTTCAACTTTTATATACCCATATACAGCATGGACAGATTCATTTATACATACAGCTTTTGAATGTGCAGGAGCGACATTATCAGGAGCAGAAGCTATGTATAAAGCATTAAAAAGAAAAAATAAATTAGAAGGAAAAGAGACAAAGTTTATAGCATTTGGAGGAGATGGAGGAACTTATGATATAGGACTTCAAAGCTTATCAGGGGCTATGGAAAGAGGTCATGATATGGTTTATGTATGCTATGATAATGGAGCATACATGAACACTGGTATTCAACGTTCATCTGCAACTCCAAGATTCGCAGACACAACAACAAGCCCAGCAGGCAAAGTGTTACCGGGAAAAATGCAATCAAGAAAAGACTTAACAGAAATAATGGCATCACATCATTTACCATATGTAGCACAAACAATTGCTGTAAATAATTTTAAAGATTTATATGAAAAATCTGAAAAAGCAATATATACAGAAGGACCATGTTTCTTAAATGTTTTAGCACCATGCCCAAGAGGATGGGGATATAATACAGAAGACTTAATGCAAATAAACAAATTAGCAGTAGAAACATGTTATTGGCCATTATATGAAGTAATAGATGGAAAATATGTAGTAAACTACAAACCAAAAAATAAACTACCAATAGAAGAATTCTTAAAACCACAAAAACGTTTTAAACACATGTTTAAACCAGGCAACGAATGGATGATAGAAGAATTCCAAAAAGAAGTAGATAAACGTTGGGAAGAATTATTGAATTTAGAAGAAATAACCAATAGGGAATAAAATAAATTGTAGTTTGCAAAAGCCAACGCTTTTGCAAACTACAACTTATAATAAAAGGAGAACATATGAAAAATAGAAAGATTTTATTTATACTAGTATTTGCAATATTTATGTTGCTAGTACTTACAACAAAATCAAATGCCGGTTTATATTTAAACAACCTAGACTTTTATGCAGAAATTGATAGCAATGGAAATATGAATGTTACTGAAACATGGAATATTAGAGTATCAAATACAAACACACTATATAAAACATTTAAACTAGATAAAAGTAAATATTCTAATATAACAAATGTAGAAGTTTCAGAAGTTGGAAAAGGAAATTTTTCAAAAACAAATACATGGGCTTATCATTTAACTAAAGATTATTATTTTGGTGGAATAAATAGTGATGGAGATTTTGAAATAGCTTGGGGAGTAGGATTAGATAATAGTAGTGCAACGAAAACATATAAAATTAGTTATACAGTAGTAGATGCAATTGCAAAATACAATGACTGTGCTGAGATGTACTGGCAATTCTTGGGTAATGATTTTGAAATTAATGCTAGTAAAATTACTGGTACAATAAAATTACCATCAAAAGCAAATTCTAAAGAGGATATTAGAGTATGGGGACATGTAAAAACCCTAAATGGAGAAATATATGTAACATCGGCTGATACTGTGGAATTTAGCTTAGATAATTATGAAAGTGGTAATTATGCAGAAGTAAGAATTGCAATGCCAACTGAAATAATTGAAACAGCAAAAAGAACATATAATAAAAGTGCATTATCAAGCATAATAGAAGAAGAAACAAAGTGGGCAGATGAGGCAAATGCTGTAAGAGAAAGACAACAAAGAAATAAAAAAATAATAGGCACTATTATAATTGTAGTTATAGTTGTAGTTGGCATATTATTAGTAATACAAACCATTAAATACATAAAAAAATTAAAAAATACTAATAAACTTAGACCAACTGAGGAATTTGAATATTTTAGGGAAAAACCAAATAAAGATTCAACACCTGCAGATGCATTATTTTTATATAATAAAGGAGCTACAGTAGCATCAACTTCTTTTGGAAATATATTCTCTGCAACATTACTAAATTTAAGTTTAAAGGGATATTTTAAAGTAGCTATTGAAGAAAATGAAAAAGGGAAAGAAGAAACTGTAATTTATGAACTCGAAAAAAATATTGGAGATTTACAATATGAAGAAAAAAATATTGCAAGATTTGTAAAGATTGCAATAGGTGAGGAAGAAAAAATTACAATTAAGAAATTACAAAAATATATAAAAAATCATCCTACATCTGTAAGCGCATTAATTGAAAATACTGGGAAATCAACAAAAAACAAAAATAAAATTACAGAGAAGTTTGATGAACAAACAGCAAAAGAAAAATCAAAATATACAGGGATGGCAATAATATATTTTTGCTTTGCAATGTTTAGCTTTGGAATATTTTTCCCATTATCAATTCTTTTAATAATTAATGCAATACTTGCAATATTAATAAATAGAAAATTAAGTAACTTGACACAAAAAGGAATAGATGAAAGGGAAAAATGGAAAGGCTTAAAAAAATATATGGAGGATTTCTCTCTTTTAAATGAAAAAGAAATTCCAGCCTTAGAAGTTTGGGAAGAATACCTTGTATATGCAACTGTATTTGGAATAGCTGATAAAGTAATAAAACAATTAAAAATGGTATATCCACAAATTGAAGAAATGGATAACTTTAATACAGCATCATATATTTACTTAATGAGCCATACAAATTTTAATTCAAGTTTTAGCAAAGCAATAAATTCATCAATTTCAAGTACAATGTCATCTGGAAGTGGCCGGAGGCGGCGGATTCTCTGGTGGCGGAGGAGGAGGCCGGTGGCCGGAGGCGGCGGACGGCGGAAGATAAGTATAAACAATAATTTCAAGAATAATTATGCCAGTGGGAACAGGATATTTTAGTATTTTTCTCTTACTAAAATATCCTGTTCCCACTGAAAAATATGTTAATATATTCTAACTTCTAATTTTTAATCTCTAAATCATTATGTGCTAATATTTCCAATAGCTTAGGATAAATTAAATCAGCATTATGCATCCAATTATCTACAATAATTTTGGCTTGCTCCCTTGAAGTAGCAAAAGTTTGAATCTCAAAAATTGTTTTATTATTCTCTGTAATTTGACATTTTACAGTATAATCATTTTCACTATTTGGTGTAAAATCTGCAGTTATAGAAAGCTCATTTTCTATTTTACGTAGGTTTTCTTTAAAATTATGGTCTGCTTTAAATTTTAAATATCCAGGGATTAAATCTTTAACTAACTCCAAAGCTTGCTGACCTTCAGAAGTAAGTTCATAAATTGTTTCTTTCCCTTTAGGGGAAGCAATAACATATTTGGTTTCTATTAAATCTAATAAAAATTGTTGGAAATAAAAGTAATTCATATTGTTAATACTTGTAATTAATTTTAAAAGAGCGGTATTACTTATAGGTTTACCAATTTTGTCTAATACATATAAAATTAAAGCTTTATTTTCTAGTAATGTATCATTATCATATGCAAGTTTCATAAATTAAAATAGCTCCTTCCTTAATTTTACATAAATTATTATAACATGGTTTTCATAAAATAACAATAATAAATTGTAGTTTGTATGATTTTTTTATAATCCGCTCCCAGGGTGTTATATAT
>CAMEUC010000085.1 GCA_945937855.1 uncultured Clostridium sp.
GGCGGTCGTCTTTTGATGTTTTTAATAAAGCAATTACTCATACAAATTACAATTTATTGTTGTATTAAAAATCTCTTGACAATACATAATTTTAGAAATAAAATAAACATATAAATTATTGAGGAGGTAAAATTTATGCCATTAGTAACAACAAAAGAAATGTTTGAAAAGTCTATGAAAGAAGGCTTTGCTATAGGTGCGTTTAATGTAAATAATATGGAAATAATCCAAGCAATTGTAGATGCAGCAGAAGCACAAAAATCACCAGTAATATTACAAGCATCATCTAGTGCAATAAAATATGCAAGAATGAATTATTTGATGAAAATGATAGAAGCAGCAACTGAAAATTCAGAGATTCCAGTTGCTTTGCATTTAGACCATGGACCAGACTTTGAGACATGTAAACAATGTGTAGATGCAGGCTTTACATCTGTTATGATTGATGGTTCTAAATACGATTTTGAGGAAAATGTTGCTTTAACAAAAAAAGTTGTAGATTATGCTCATGAAAGAGGAGTGGTAGTTGAGGCTGAGCTTGGAAAACTAGCTGGAATAGAAGATGATGTTAATGTTTCATCTGATGAAGCTATGTATACAGATCCAGACCAAGCTAAAGAATTTGTGGAAAGAACAGGATGTGATTCATTAGCAATTGCAATAGGAACAAGCCATGGAGCATATAAATTTAAAGGAGAAGCGAAACTTAGATTTGATATTTTAGCTAAAATAAAAGAAAAAATTCCTAATATACCAATAGTATTACACGGAGCATCAACTGTTATACCAGAACTTGTGGAAACTTGTAATAAATATGGAGGAAACATTCCTGGTGCAAAAGGAGTTCCAAATGAAATATTAAATGAAGCAAGTAGATTAGGAATATCTAAAATAAATGTAGATACAGATTTAAGACTTGCAATGACTGCAAGTATAAGAAAAGTATTTGCAGAAAGCCCAGAAGTATTTGATCCAAGAAAGTATTTGCTACCAGCAAGAGAAAAGATTCAAGAAGTTGTGGAATTTAAAATGAAAAATGTATTTGGCTCAAGTAATAAAGCTTAAATTTGAATATTATGTAAAATTATGATATAATATAAATGAAATTGACTTGAATGTCAAGATAGGAGGATAATAATAATGTTGGAGTTTTTGAAACAAAAAGCAAAAGAACATGCCGAAGAACAAATCAAACGGAAAAGCAAAAGAGTATATACAGGGCTAGATGCTTGTACGTTTGAGGCAACGGAAGAAATTATCCTAAAAGCTCTCGAAGAGGGCATTATAAAGTCTTATAAATACCACACATATGGATATTTCATAGTGGAGTATAATTAAGACAAAAAAAGAACTCTCTAAAATCTTTTTTGGAGAGTTCTTTTTTTTACTTATCTACATTTTGAAGCATTCTTCTTTGTGCATCTTTTTTTGCAATATCTTGGCGCTTATCATAAAGCTTTTTACCTTTACCTATACCAAGTTCTACTTTCACAAAATTCCCTTTAAAATATAAAGAAATAGGGACTAAAGAATAACCTTTTTGCTTAATTAAACCAAATAACTTATTAATTTCTCTACGGGTTACTAATAATTTTCTGTCCCTTAAAGGATCTTTATTATATATGTTACCAAATTCATAAGGGCTAATATGTAAATTATAAATATAAAGTTCTCCATTTTTTATACCAGCATAACTATCTTTTAAATTAACTTTACCGCTTCTTATGGATTTTATTTCAGTACCAGATAAAACAATACCTGTTTCAATGGTATCTTCAATAGTATAGTTATGTCTTGCTACTGGATTTTTTGCTATTATCTTATTCATAAAAACCTCACTTAAAAATAAATATGGTATATTATACCATATTTATTTTTAAAAGTATACAATTAATCTACTCTATTTTGAGAACCATAATACCAAACAAGTCCTATTATAACAACTGCAGCAACTGCTACTATTACCCATACCCACATAGTTGTATTTTTTGTTCCAGTAGTTGTTGTAGCTACACCAGTGGTTCTAGTAGTTGCATAGTCGTCAGTTGTAGTTTTTGCATTAGTTGTTGAATTAGCAGTAGTTGTATTACCTATTTTTAAAGCATCTTCAACTCCATTTTCAACATGACCAACGCCATTTCTAACATCTTCAGCTAAGGTACCTACACCATTTACAACTGTATTAGCAGTAGATGTAACAGCATTTTGTACAGTATTTGTAGTATTAGCTGCAAAAGTTATATTAGAAATACATAAAATAGAAAATATTATAAATAATATAATTAAACTTTTCTTTAACATAATCTGACCTCCTAAAAATAAAATTCAATAATATTATTTATAAAAATAAAAAAAATATACATGAAAAACAAATCAAGAAATTTTAAATAATAAAATATGAAGATAATATTTGAATAAGTATCTTTTATGTAATTTTCTTCCATTTAGTTAACATTTTTTTAAATAAAAAGCTGTTAACTTTTAGAGATAACAGCTTTTTATTTTATTTACATCTAATTAATATTGCAATTGCTAAAAATATTAAAACAACACAAACTGAAATTAATATAATATCAATAATATCAGAAATAGTTAATATATTATTAGAAGCAACTGTAGTAGTAACAGTTGGAGAAGGATTGCTTTCTACAATTGTATCTTCGTTTACTGCATCAGTAAAAATATTTTCATGAAGTTCATTTTCAACATTAATAATATTTTGCTCTGATATATTTTCATTACTTGTATCATTTTGATTTGTTAAAAACATATCAATTGCTTGCACATGTGTAAAATAAAATATAAATAATATAATTGAAACAATTGAAATTTTAAATAAATTTTTCATTTGTAAACCTCCTAAACGTTATAATTAATATAAATTATAACATAATTAATTTATAAGTAAAGAAAATATATAAAAATATTTTACAAAAAATAATATTATGCTATAATATAAATGTTACATCATAAAAAGCGAGAAGGTATAAAATGAAAATATATATTGTATTAACATACACGGGTACGATGTTATCAAAAATAATAAAGACATATACAAAAGATGAATTTTCACACGTATCAATTTCTTTAGATGAAGAATTAAAACAAATGTATAGTTTTGGACGTTTAAATCCATATAATCCTTTCATTGGAGGATTTGTACATGAAGGTATAAATACAGGAACCTTTAGAAGATTTATAAAAACAAAAACTGAAATATATTCATTAGATGTTAATGAAGAACAATATAATAGTATAGAAAAGATTATTAGAGATATAGAAACTTGCGAAAATCCTTACAAATTTAATATTATAGGATTATTTGCTGTTAGCATTAAGAAAAAAATAAAAACAGAGCATTCTTTCTATTGTGCTGAATTTGTAAAATATGTATTAGAAAATTCGGGAATAAAAACAAACTTGCCAGATATAATAAGACCAGAGAATTTTAAAAATTTAGAGAATATAAAATTAGAATATAAAGGCAGGTTAATAGGCTATAAGGTTAGTAGAAATAGAAAATATTTTTTAAAAACAAATTTAAATGGAGTATAAAAATAATAAGCCATTAGTTTTGGCTTATTATTTTTTTCATATCTTCTGGAAGTTCTGCTTCTAAAGATATTATTTTTTTAGAAATAGGGTGAATAAATTCCATTTTATAGCTGTGTAGAGCTTGACGTTTTATTATTTCTAATTTTTCGTTAGGGTTATATAAAGTATCTCCAATAAGTGGATTACCAATATAAGCCATATGAACACGAATTTGATGAGTTCTACCTGTTTCTAGAATACACTTAACTAATGAGCATTTATCAAACTCTTGTAAAACTTTATAATGAGTTATAGCTTTTTGACCTTCAGCTAAAATGCAACGTTCTATAATACTATTTTCTTTCCTACCAATAGGAGCATCTATTATTCCGTTTTTTTCTTTCATATGACCTTGTACAATAGCTAAATAAGTCTTTTTAAAAGAGGACATTTTCATTTGGTTAATTAAACATTCTTGTATGTATTCATTTTTAGCAAATAAAACTAAACCAGAAGTATTTAAATCTATTCTGTTTATAGCTCGTATTTTCTTTTTTAAATTTATGGTATCAAAATAGTATTTAACTCCGTTTGCCAAAGAATCATCAAAATGTAATAGAGATGGATGAACAGGGATACCTGCAGGCTTATTTATAGCAATAAGATGTTCATCTTCATAAATAATTTGTAAATCCATTTTTTTAGAAACAATGTTGGAATTATCTTCAGGATAACTTAAATCAATTGTAACAACATCACCCAAATGTGCAATATTTCTTGTATCAACAAATGTTCCATTAAGTAAAACTAACTTATTATTTATCAATTTATTTTTTAATCTAGAAGAAATATTTAACTTTTTATTTAATATTTCATTAATACTCATTTCATCTTCAACTTCATATATTAATTCCATTTTCCATTCCTCAAATATATTATACTACTAAAATAGGAATATTTTAAATATCATATTGATAAAAAAATAATTAAATGATAAAATCATGGCATAAAATATAGTAATAAAAATAAGATGAAAGGAAAGAAAATATGGGAGCTTATATAAAAAAAATCAAAGAAAGATATAAACAAACAAAAAAGAAATCATTAGTTGTTTATTTAATATTAAGAGTTTTAGTAATTATATGTATGGTTTTACAAGTCTTAAGGGGAGATTGGAATAATGCGTTTTTATGTATGTTATCATTAATATTGTTTACTATTCCAACTATTATAGAGGAAAAATTCAAAATAACTTTGCCAACTGTATTAGAAACAATTATATATCTTTTTATATTTTCAGCAGAAATTTTAGGGGAGATAAATAATTTCTATGGAAATATTCCTTATTGGGATACTATACTACACACAATAAATGGATTTCTAGCGGCAGGAATAGGATTTTCATTAATAGATTTATTAAATGAAAATAGTAAACATATTAAATTATCACCTTTATTTGTAGCAATTGTAGCTTTTTGTTTTTCAATGACAATAGGAGTGTTATGGGAAGTTTTTGAGTATGGTGCTGATACCTTTTTAAAATATGATATGCAAAAAGATAGAATAATAAGTCAAATTAGCACTGTAACTTTAGACCCTAAAAAAGACAATAATGCAATTATAATAAAAAATATTGACCACACTGTTTTGTATGACTCTAATGGAAAAGAATTGGCAGTTATAGAAGGTGGCTATTTAGATATAGGAATTATAGATACAATGAAAGATTTATTGGTAAACTTTATTGGGGCGATTGTTTTTAGTTTTATTGGTTTTATGTATATAAAAAATCGCGAAAAATATAAATTTGCAACCCATTTTATACCTACAAGTGATAAAAGTTAAACAATATTAAGCAGTTAAGGGGCTTCCCTTGGCTGCTTAAATATTATTAGCAAACACAACTTGACAGTGCTAAAATATTGTTATATAATACAACTAAATAATATGAGGAGATTGGTATATGGAAAATAATTTAATAAACTTTGATGAGGTAAAAGAAGGAGCTCAGCAACTAAGAAAAATAAATCTTATGTATGAGTCAGCATTAAAAGAAATAGAAACAAAAATAGATATTATAAGTCAAGAATTTGAATTACTTTACAAATACAATCCAATAGAACATATAAAAACTAGAATAAAATCACCAGAAAGTATTGTAAAAAAATTAAAGAAAAAAGGATTAGAGGTAACCTATAAAAATTTATTAAATGAAATAAATGATGTGGCAGGTATAAGAATAATTTGCTCATTTATACCAGATATTTATAGAATGGTAGAAATGTTTGAACAAACACCAGATATAAAAATAATTCAAGAAAAGGATTATATAAAAAATCCAAAACCAAGTGGATATTCTAGTTATCATTTAATTGCACTAGTGCCAGTTAGTTTTTCACAAGGAATGACAAATGTAAAAGTAGAAATTCAAATAAGAACAATAGCAATGGACTTCTGGGCGAGCTTAGAGCACAAAATAAAATATAAATATGATGAAAATTTACCTAAAAATATTTCGAAAGAACTTATAGAATGCTCAAAAATAGTAAATAAGCTAGACAAAAAAATGTCTAACTTAGGTAATACTCTTATAGAGGAATTTGATTTAGAACAAAATACTAATAAAAACAATAAACAGATAATAAAATTAGCGGAAAAAAATTTTACAATAAGCATTTAAACAATAAAATACATTTTAATTTGCTTTAACATTACAATTGATGAAAAACAAAAATTGTATAGGTTTAAAATAGATATGTCACAAGTAAATTGAAAATAAAATAT
>CAMEUC010000086.1 GCA_945937855.1 uncultured Clostridium sp.
AAGACTTAGGAAGTAGAAACTTAGCAACAATGATGAAAAGTTTTGATGGCGAATTAGTTAAAATCGCAATAGCAAAAACTACTGGAATATTAGCAGAAGATGCTTTAGAAGTAGAAGAAGAATAGGGAGAAATTATTCTCCCTTCCCAATAATTTTAGAAAGGAAAATGATATATGGGATTAGGAAGAGATAAAGACGAGTCTCTTTTGGAGTACCAAATAAGGATATGTAGTGAAAGAGTTAAGTTGGATTTAACTTGGGATGAAGTAGCAAAAATTCTTAATGAAGAGCTTGGAGAAAATTATGGAGAATCCAAATATCGTAAATGGTGGTATGCCTTTAACGAAGGAATGGATTATGTAAGAAGTCTTGAGGCTGAAAAAGAAGAGACTGTAAAAGAATATGTTGGAGAACAAAAAAAAGATTTTCAAATGTTAAAAACTGGAGAACAAGCTTCAACAATAGTTACTAAATTAAACGAAGAACAGTTAAAAGACCCAGATTATCTTTTGAAGGTTCACGGTTACGACCCAAATGAATGGGAATTAACAAGTGCAAAACAATCAATTTGGAATAATAAATTAGATAATGAATTATATAGTTCTAAAATTACAGTTAAACCTAGAATTGGTTTTAATTGGAGTGAAGATAATGTTAGAAAAATTTTTGATAAGGTTATTAAAGATATTGATATTTTAGGATGTGAATATGCGCGTATTGCGGGGAAAGATGAACAACCACCAATTCAAGATAAAATGATTTTAATAGGTATTTCAGATTTACATTATGGATTATTAGCAAAAGATAATCTTTCTGAAGAGTATAATATGAAGATTGCAAATGAAAGATTTAATAAAATTTTAACTGATGTAATTCAAAGGAAGCAAGATAATCAAGATATTGAAAAAGTTATCTTATTAATTGGAAATGATTTTCTAAATGCAGATAATTTACAAGGAACTACATCAAGACATATGACACCACAAGACCAAGAAACTAATTGGTATGAAATGATAACAAGTGCAACAGAAATGTTGATTGAAGGTATCGAAAAATTACGATTTTTCTTCCCTAAAATTGAAGTAGTAAATGTAAAAGGTAATCACGATGAAATGAGTATGTTTGGTATAATACAAACATTAAATGCTTATTATAAGAATAGCTTATCAGTTATAATTAATACAGATTGTAGATTTAGACAATACATAAAATATGGAACGAGTTTAATAGGATTATCTCATAATGAAAGAATACAAGACATTACTAAAATAATGGCTGCGGAAAGTGGAACAGATTGGGGAGAATGTAAGTATAAGTGTTTTCTTCTTGGACATTTACACGACAGAAAAGAAGTTGGAGATGATTATGGGGTAGATATATATCGTTTACCTAGTGTATCTGGAGCTTCAGCTTGGACTAGTCAACAAGGTTATTGTGGAACGAATAAAATGAGTCAATCTTTTGTTTTTGATAAAAGTAAAGGATTAATTGAAATAATGAATACTATAGTAGAATAAAATATAAAGACGTAGCTCAACTACGTCTTTATATTAATACTTTGCAAGTATTTACCAATTATATTATAACACGATTTGTATTATATAATAAGATATTAAATTTGTCAATAGTTTCATAAAAAAATATCGGAAATAAAGTGTAAAGGTTTGCACGCCACTTTTGGGAAGTGGAAGAGCTGTCCGAGTCAGATATTTCCGACCAAGATAAATAATTAACATAAATAAGGAGGAAAATTAAATGATTTATAAGAAGATGCCTTGCAGTGTAGAATGTTTCAGACTTGGATATGATGAAATGCCAAAGTGGTTCCAAGAGCACATTAGAGCAAATAATATTTCAAATATAGATGCCTTCTTAGAAGGTGTTAATGAAACAGTAAAAATTAAAACTCTTGAAGGAGTAATGAATGCAATTCAAGGAGACTACATTATCAAAGGTGTAAAAGGAGAAATATATCCTTGTAAGGCAGAAGTATTTAAAGAAACATATCAATATGTTCCATTAAGACATATTGATGTTGGTGATAAGTTAACTAAGAAATATATTTATTTAGATGAAGCAAATTATTTAGGTAATGATGCAGGAGATATAATTGTTTTTGATAATAACCATAAAATAATAAGTGAAGCAAATGAAAGTGGAGAAGTAAATAAAATACTTATATATGATAAAAATGATGGGGAATTAAATACTGTTGTTTTGTATGAAAATGGAGAAAGAAAATTAGATAAAGTTTTAATTCCTGAAACATTTAGTATGGAAGTTAGTGAAATTGATGTTAAAAAAATCGCTTATGAATTTCTTAGATTAGAAAGGGAAGAAATTTAATATTTTTGAGAGGTGATTTTTGATATGACAACAATTTATAAAATAGTTAATACAGAAAATAATAGGATGTTTATCGGATATACCTCTAAAAAAACTCCAGAAGAAGCGTTGGTATATTGGATGCGAAATTGTGGGAAAAAAATTTTTGCAGAATATGAAATTGCTAAAGATGTTAAAAAATATGGTAAAAGTGTTTTTAAGGCAGAATATTTAACGAGTGCACCAACAGATAGTGAAGCACAAGAAATTGTAGATAGATACATAGATACATTTAATACCTTAGAACCAGCTGGATATAATAAAAACTATGCAGGTATTCGAAAAATGAATCCTAATTATTATGATGATAAAGAAGATAAAACAATTATATCAATAGATAATAATTTATCCATTGGAGAAAAGACAATTTTAGAAGATGAAATGAGAAGTCTTTATGGGTTAGACAATTTAGTAAATCCAACATTAAAAAAGAATATGGCAACAAAAGATGTTGTTGATGGATTAAGAGAGCTAGCGAATGATTTAGAAAAATATGGAAATATAGATGTACTATCTGTTATTCCTAGAAAATTAAATGATGAATTAGAAAATAATGGAAAAACAATAACTAAAATATTAGATAGAAGAGCGAATCTTAATTTAGATAAAGAATATATTATTACTCCATCGGATTCGGTTTTGTGTATAAAGTGTGGTAAATATAAAATTGGAGAAGTAGATTTTTATTCTCATATAGATGAAACATCAACATATGATGGATGGATACATATATGTAAAGACTGCTTAGCAGATTATAGTGAACAGATTTACGAAATATGTAAAAATCCTTTATATACAATGATTTCTATTAGTCAAATAGCTAATGTTGCTTTTGTTCAAGAAATTGCAGAAAGGGCATCTGAACAATGGGAAAGAAATAAAGATAATCCACGAGAAATTGCAAAATATTATTTTTCAGAATTAAAATTTAATTGGGCAAGAAGAAAAGATACTCCAAAAACAATTTTAGAATTTAGAAATAGTCATTTTGTAGGTGATATATTTAGTTTCGAAGAATACCATCCAGCAATGCCTAAAGTATTTATCAAAGACTTGAATCAAGGTTTGGTTAAAGAAAAAATAAAAGGCGATAAAACAATTGTTGAAAACTTAGAACAAAAATGGGGAAAAGGATTTACTGCTGAAGAATATGAATCAATGGAAGAAGAATTTAATAAATTAGAAAAATTTTTAGGTAAAAAAACTGATTTACATATTGAGGCATTAAAAAAATATATTATATATAGTTCAAAAGAGAAAACTGCATTAGCAGAAGGAAAAGACTTAAAAGAAGTAAAAGAGTGGAGTTCTTTGGCAGATAAAGCTGCTGAAAATGCTCAATTGAAAATCAAACAATTGTCAGGAGATTTTGGTGATGGAGTAGATAGTTTTGCACAATTGGCTGAAACAGTTGAAGAATATTATTCTGCTATACCTACATTGCCAAAAGCAAGAAAAATGCCATATGATGATATGGACTTTATAATATGGCAAACAGTTAATTATATAAGAAGGCTAGAAGGGAAACCTGAATCTACTTATGAAGATGTTTACTATTTTTATGACGAAGAGCTAACTAAAAAAATGAGAGATTCTGGAATGACCGATGACCAAATTGAAAAGGCAAAAGCTGAAAGAAATGCAGTATTTAAAGATTTATCAGATAACTATCAAGAGCCATTATGGCTATTACCTACATTAGGTGAAGATGAGGATGATGAAGGTGATGAAGAATGACAGAAGAAGAAATACAGCTTAAATTAAAACAATGGAACCCAAACAATTTTGCACCAAAAAGTCCTTTAAGAAATCAAATATATTATGAACATTTTATAAGAAATAGTCATAAGTATGCAGAATTAATTTCTTGGTTAAGATTTTACCCCGATATCTATTATGATATGATAAGACCAAAAGGGAAAAAGAATGGATTAATATTTGATGACCACCAAAGGATAGAGTTAAGAATATTAGCAAGATTTAGTGACCCATATTTATGTATTCCTCGTCGGTACTGGTAAAACAATGATTGATGTTTTATACTTATATTTCCTAGCAATTTTTTATCCACGGAATACAATTAAGTATTACATCAGGAACAAAAGAGCAGGCGGTTAATATTTGGGCAGATAAGCATAGAGAAGTATTACAATTTTATCCTAGTTTAAAAAAAGAAATTGTAAAGGCATCTTTTGCTAAAGATACGGCAGAAGTTATGTTTAAAAATGGGTCAAGATGTACATCTTTACCTATAAATCAAGCTTCTAAAGGGCAAAGACGTCATAGGGGAAGTATAGAAGAAAGTAACATTATTAATCACGCAGATTATGAAGATATAGTAGCACCAATATTTGTTGTTCCTAGACAAACAATGGGTGGAAAAGCAGATATGGAAGAGCTGAATGGTCAAATTGCCAGATATACTACTTCTCGGTTATCGTAATTCTGACGAATTTGATGTGATTACAAAAACAGCTGAAAAAATGATAGACCTAAAGGGGTCTTTTTTATTTGGTGCAACTTGGGCATTACCATATAGATATGGGAGATTAGCAAAAACAGGTATAAATTCCGCAAGAGAAAAAGATGAGGTAGCCTTTAGGATGAACTATTTATGTGAATGGGTTGGCTCAACTGAAGGAGCTTTAGTAAGTGCAAATGATTTAATGGCTTGCAGAACATTGAAATATAATGATATGTTTAAAATAGCTGAAATAAATAAAAAAAATCCTAATACTGAATATGTTATTGCAGTCGACGTTGCTGGTACTGGTGAAAACACCACTTCTATTGTAATAGGAAGAATTTTAAAAAAAGAAAATAACACATTAGATAAAGTACAAGTAGTAAGTTGTAATACAATACCTACATCTGGAGACTTCTCAGATGATGCTATTTTTATAAAAAAATTATTCTATGCTTATGGAGGTAGCTTAGATTTAACTAAAAGTCGTGTTAAAGCGATTGTAGTTGATGCTAATGCTATCGGACAAGGTTTAGTTCAAGAATTAATGGAGAATCATTTTGATGCTGAAACTAATACAAATCTCGGAAGTTTTGACTTAATGTTTGAAAGTAAGATAACAAAAAAGCCAGAAAATAAAAACAGCCCTAAAATATTATGGGATTTGATAGTTAGTGGTAAACAAAATGATATTATCGTTAATTTTATAAATATGTTTAAAGGACATCACGTCTTAATGGCTGCTACATATGACGCAGTTAAAAAAGACATAATAGATGATTTGAATAAACAAGGAAAAAAACATTATGAATTACAAGATTTTTATGGTTTAAACTTAGCTGTTTCAGCGGATGATATTGAATATCAGTGCAATCAGGTAACTGGTTTTATAAACGAAATGTCAAACTTAAAAACAGTAGTAAGTGAGGATAATAAAAGTTTAAAAGTAAAACAGATAAAAAGGACAATTAATAAAGATAAATTCTCTGCAATTTCTTATCTTTTATATTATGCAAAAATGTTTATGGATAATGAAGAAGTTGAAGAAGAATATGATGTAAATGACTTAGTATCAATTAGTTATGGAGCTAATAATATGGGATATAGTTATTAATAAGCCCTTAATTAATTAAGGAATTTTGAAAGAAGGGAGGATAGCTGTGTCACAGGAAGATTTAGAAGTTAAAGATACTGATATTAAAAATGAAGAAAATATGAGCTGGGAAGAATATATAACAGAGTTAAATAAATATGCTAAATCATTAAGATATCAAGATGCTTATGCAATGAGAGATGATTTATTAAATAAAACAGCATCTGTTTTCTATAATAATCTTAACCAAGAAAAAATAG
>CAMEUC010000087.1 GCA_945937855.1 uncultured Clostridium sp.
ACACATCACACTGCTCACTTCTCACCTCGAGAAAGTAGTTATGTTATTAGAGAGGAATGAAAAAATTATGAGAAAATTCCTAAAAGGGCTTTTCTGGCTTATGTCAGTAATTGTATATAGAATAAAAATAAATGGAAAGGAAAATATCACTGAAGAAGGAGCTGCTTTAATTTGTCCTAATCATGTGCATGCTTTGGATTCGGTATTAGTTGTTGTACATGCAAAAAGAAAAATAAATGTGCTTGCCAAAGAAGAATTATTTGAATATAGAGCATTAAGATGGCTTGCAAAAGTTTTTGGAGTATATCCAGTAAAACAAAATAGCGCAGATTTAAGTGCAATAAAAACCTCGTTAAAAATACTAAAAAACAAAGAATTACTTTTAATTTTCCCAGAAGGAACGAGAAACGGAATGGAAAGAGGAGTTCCAGTAAAAAATGGACCAATGACAATTGCAATAAAAGCAGGAGTTCCGATAATTCCAATTGGAATAAAGGGAAGTTTCAAAATTTTTAGCAAAGTTACAATAAATATAGGAAAACCAATATACTATGATGAATATAAGGATAAAATAAATGATAAAGAAGTAGTATCAAAATTAACAGAAAATTTAATGAAAGAAATTGTTAGATTAAGAGATTTGTAAAATTAACCCCCTCAGCTTATGGCTGAGGGGTGGCACCGAACTCGGTGCTAGTGCTAGTTGAAGGAAGGGGATTATTCGTCGCCGTCTTCTTCATTGTCTTCGTCTGTGGAGATGCTCCGAGAGTATCTTCCGGCGAGCCAAATGATGGCGGCAATTGTCGTGACAGCAATTGCTCCTAGGGTTGCGAGCATCCAGTTAACCTGAACGTTCATACTGCCAACCCATCCGCCTGCGAGGAATAAAATTACCAAGCAAGCAAAAATTGCAATCCCCCGAGAAATAGTATGCAAAGGTGTATTTTTCATTATTTTTTCCTCCAATTAAATTATAAGATTGATAAAATAATTATACCAAATCTTACAGAAAGTGTCAAATTTTGCTTGACATAAAGCTTTAAAATAGAGTATAATAAATTGTTGTTTTAATAATTTAATTATAATAAAATAAAAGGGGAAAATCAAAATGATTAATGAAAAAATAAGAAATGTAGCTATAATTGCACACGTTGACCACGGTAAAACAACTTTAGTTGACAGTTTACTTAGACAAAGTGGTACATTTAGAAGTAATGAACAAGTAGAAGAAAGAGTAATGGACTCAAACGATATAGAAAGAGAAAGAGGAATTACAATACTTGCTAAAAACACATCTGTTATGTACAATGATATAAAAATAAACATTGTAGATACTCCTGGACATGCTGACTTTGGTGGAGAAGTTGAAAGAGTTTTAAAAATGGTTGATGGAGTTTTACTTTTAGTAGATGCTTTTGAAGGAGCAATGCCACAAACAAGAGAGGTTTTAAAGAAATCTTTAGCCATGAATTTAAAACCAATAGTTGTTATAAATAAAATTGATAGACCTGGTGCAAATCCACTAAAAGTTGTAGATGAAGTTCTAGAGCTATTTATTGATTTGGGTGCAAATGATGACCAATTAGATTTCCCAGTTATATATGCATCTGCTAAAAATGGGATAGCAAAAATGGATTTAAGTGAAGAATCTGATAATGTAAAATGTATATTTGAAACAATAGTGAACACAATACCTGCACCAAATTGTGAAATAGAAGGAACTGCTCAAATGTTAGTATCTAACATTGATTATGATGACTATTTAGGAAGAATTGGTATAGGAAGAATTGAAAGAGGTACTATTAAGGCTGGCATGCCAATTATGATTTGCAAACCAGATAAAAACATACAAGGTAAAGTTGCTAAATTATTTACTTATATGGGACTTAAGAAAACAGAAGTAGAAGAAGCATCAGCAGGAGACATTGTGGAAGTATCTGGTATGGCAGAAGTCCATATTGGAGATACTTTATGCGATATAAATAATATTGAAAAAATCCCTTTTGTAGATATAGATGAACCTACAGTATCTATGACATTTTCAGTAAACAATGGACCTTTGGCTGGAAAAGAAGGAGAATTTGTTACATCAAGACATATTCGTGATAGATTATTTAAGGAATTAGAAAGAAATGTAAGTTTAAGAGTAAGAGAAACAGATTCAGCAGATAGTTTTGAAGTTTGTGGACGTGGAGAATTACATTTATCAGTTCTAATTGAAACTATGAGAAGAGAAGGATTTGAACTTTTAGTTTCAAGACCAAAAGTTATTATAAAAGAAATTGATGGAGTAAAATGTGAACCAATAGAAAAATTAGTAGTTAATGTACCAGACGATTCTATAGGAACTGTTATTGAAAAACTTGGTAGACGTAAAGGTGAAATGATAAATATGGAACCAGCAGAAGCTGGACATACAAAAATAGAATTCAAAATACCAGCAAGAGGAATTATTGGATATAGAACTGAATTTTTAACAGATACTAAAGGAGAAGGTACAATGAATAGCATTTTTGATTCATATGAACCATACAAGGGAGATATTTCTTCGAGAACAAGAGGAGTTTTAGTTGCTTTCGAAGCAGGAACATCTGTAACATATGGATTATATAATGCTCAAGAAAGAGGAGACTTATTTATTGGTGCTGGTGTAGAAGTATATGAAGGAATGATAGTAGGACTAAATGCAAGAAACGAAGACATTTCTATAAATGTATGTAAAGAAAAACATTTAACAAACACAAGAGCATCTGGTTCTGATGATGCATTAAGATTAGTGCCACCAATACAAATGTCACTTGAAAAAGCAATAGAATTTATTGCAGATGACGAACTAGTTGAAGTAACGCCTAAAAACTTAAGACTAAGAAAGAAAATATTAGACACGAAAACAAGAGAAAGACTGGCAGCAAGAGCAAAAAAAGAATAAAGACACTCCAAAGAATTTTTTGTTTTATAAATCGTTGGTGTAGAGTAGCCAAACGCAGGGGCTTATATATTTTATTTTTAGAGCGACTCCGGGGCGACCGCCTTAGAAAATGTTTGAACGAAGTGAATTACATTTTCTTGGATGGGGCAGCGATAAAAATACAAATATATAACCCCGACGAGATTTGGCGGATTTAAAGAAGAGAGGCTCCCTTGGCATGAAAGGGAGCATTTAATATAAAGAAAAGGGGTATTTATGAAAACAATAGAACAAATAAAAGAAAAAGCCTTAAATGAGCACATACCAATAATAATGGACGACACATTAGAAGTAGTAGGAAAAGTTTTACAAGAATTAAAACCAAATAAAATATTAGAAATAGGTACAGCTGTTGGGTATTCTGCTATTTGTTTTTCAAAATACTTGGAAGAAGGCGGAAGAATAGACACGATTGAAAGAGACGAAGAAAGAATTGCCGAAGCTAAAATAAATATAAAAGACTTGAATTTAGAAGAAAAAATCAATATAATGGTAGGAGATGCAGTAGAAATATTACCTACTTTAGATGAAAAGTATGACGTAATTTTTATAGATGCAGCAAAGGGGAAATATCCATTTTTCTTAAAAGAAGCAATAAGAATGCTTTCAGGTAAAGGCATAATTATTGCAGACAATATTTTATATAAAGGTTATACTTTAAGTGATTACAATAAGCACAAACAAAGAACTGCAGTAAGAGGACTTAGGGAATATTTAAAAGAATTAGAAGAAAATGAAGAATTAGAAACCGAACTATTGGAGGTAGGAGACGGCTTAACAATAACAAAAAGGAGATAGGAGAGAAAAAAGTGGCTGGCGAAAAATTAAAACATAGATTACAAATACAAGATGATAGACTTGTGTTTGGATTACCATATAAACAATTTGATGTAGAAATGGATGCATATAGACATTATATATCAGAAAATTTACCAGGATTTATTAATTTCATGGAAGTATTAAATTTTGTTATTTCAAAATTAGAAGATAATTTAATAATGTCCAATGTTCATTTTACAGCAAGACTAAAAGATGCTATTAGCTCTATAAAAAACTCTAGCAAGAAAACTTTAGATGATGTTTTTGGTTTTGAGTTAATCACTCCAAATGAAACAGATAAAGAAGTTTTAATGTTATTAATACATAAAATTTTTGATGATAATATTTGCTTTAGAAATAAAAAACATGATAAAAGCAATGGATATAGAGCATATCATTGTGTTGGAGTTGTCAAACAATGTTTTACAGGAAATGAGTTTGACACAATAGAAGAATACATATTAACTGCAAAAACTAAAAGAATAAAAGAATTTTATAAGGATTTACCTAAAGATGAACAAAAAAAAATTCCTAGTGAAGAGTTGTTTGAACAAGTTGATATGTATCCAAGGCTTAAACAACAAATAATTGATAATGGTACATTATACGAAGATACTATAAATGCATTAAAAGATGCGATATATTATATAAGTCAATATTATGAAGAAAATGACGAGATTAGAAGAAGTATCCCTCCAATAGAGATACAGTTTAAAACTGCTGCAGTTGCAGAAGAGGCTATTTATGGGAAAGCAAGACACGCTTTATATAAAGAGGAAGATGCACAAATAATAATAAATAAATATAATACTAGAAAATTAATGAGAGGAATGGATTTCCCTTTTAAATTCCAGAGAGAAAACGGTAGAATGAAACTACAAACTACAACTACGACTTTAATTGAAATGTGGCCTTTTTTAAAGGAAACAATAAGAAAATTTAAAAAGCAACATCCTTTTACATTAGCAAGTTATGATATGCATTTGGCAACAGTTTTTCCAGAATTAAAACCATATATTAAAGAACTTTCAAAAAAAGAACCATGTTTAACTGTAAGAAATCAAGATAAAGATGCAATTTGGAGATTATTAAAATTAAAAATAATTAACCCAGATTTTACAATTCCAATATACAAGGAAAGAAAAAGTAGAGGAGAAAAAGTATGAAAAAGCCAGAACTATTAGCCCCAGTGGGCTCATTTGAAAAAGCAAAGACAGCATTTAAATATGGAGCAGATGCAATATATGTAGGAACATCAAATTTATCTTTAAGAACAAGAGTAGATATGAATGATAATGAACTTGCTAAAATTATAGAATATGCTCATAGTATAAATAAAAAAGTATATGTAGCACTTAATATATATGCAAGAGATAATATGTATGAAGAAATAAGAAAACAAGTTAAAATATTGGATGCAATTAAGGCAGATGCAGTAATTGTATCAGACGGTGGAGTAGTAGAAACAGTAAAAGAAATTGCACCTAACTTAGAAATCCATATAAGTACGCAAGCAAACACAGTAAGTTATCATACTTGTAAATTCTGGTATAATAATGGAGCTAAAAGAGTAATTTTGGCTAGAGAACTTAATAAAGAAGAAATAAAAGATATAATGAGAAATAAACCAAGAGATTTAGAAATAGAAATGTTCGTACATGGTGCAATATGTTATGGATATTCTGGAAGATGCCACTTAAGTGACTTTTTAGCAGGAAGAGGAGCAAATTTAGGAGATTGTGCTCAAAGTTGTAGATGGGCATATAATTTGTATTTGGAAGAAAAAAATAATCCAGGACTTATGATGCCAGTAGAACAAGATGAACATGGAACATATATCTTATCTTCTAAAGATATGTGTTTAATAAAGGAATTGCCAGAATTAATTACAATGGGAGTAGATAGCTTAAAAATAGAAGGAAGACTAAAAACGGAATATTACCTAGCAACAGTAATTAATATATATAGACATGCTATTGATGAATGTTTTGAAGATATAGAAAATTATGATTACACAAAATATCTAAAAGAGTTAGAAAAAACAAAAACAAGAGGACTTACAACATTTTATTTTAATGATAAAAATAATAAAGATTTCCAAGAATATGAAGGAAAACAATACAACCCAGATTATGAATTTGGTGGAAAAGTCTTACAATCTGATGGATACAAAACTATCATTGAAATAAAAAATAGACTAAATGTAGGAGATACATTAGAACTAATTATACCAGAAAAATTAGAGCCAATTAAATTTACAATAGACAAACTATGGGATTATGAAACAAATGAGGAAATAGACCATGTAAATCCAGGAAAAAAAGGTCAAAAAGTAAAAATGATTTGACCAAAAGAAGCAGAAAATGGAATGATATTGAGAAGAAGAAAATAA
>CAMEUC010000088.1 GCA_945937855.1 uncultured Clostridium sp.
AGAACTTTAAGACAAGAAGAAAGAATAAGAAGAGCAGAGGAATTATATTATAGAAGGCAAAATGCTGTAAATATGGGAAAAACAGCAACTGTCAATGTAAATCCTAAAAAAAATTATAAACTATTAAAAAAAGTAATATTACAAATACTGGCGTGTGTTGGAATATATGCTGTAATTTACAATTTGCAAAGTAATAGTGATAATTTCTCAATAGATTCAATAAATTACGTGAAAAGTACAATAGCATATGATGCTAATTTCAACAGAATATTTGATGATGTAAAAAATTATTTTTCGAATTTATATACAATAAAAGAAAATACAAATGAAGAAGAGAAAATTGTTTTACCAGAAGAAACACTGGCAGTAAGTGAGAGTAATATACAAGACAACCCTACAGTAGAGGTAAATGAAGAAAATGTAGATATAGTAGACGAAGAGGCAAGCAGTATTAGTCAAATAGATGAAGATGCACAATATATTAAAGACAATTTTTCTTTAATAAAGCCAGTAACAGGAACAATTACATCACGATTTGGACTTAGAAATCCTACAACGCCAACAGTACCTACATATCATACAGGTATTGATATTGCAGTTCCAGAAGGAACAGTATTTGTATCAGCAATGGATGGAACAGTGGAACTAGTATCTTCACAAGGAGACTACCGGAAATCATGTAAAAATAACAAATGGAGATGTAAGCACACTATATGCACATTGTAAAACTATATATGTATCAGAAGGGGACAAAGTAACACAAGGACAGCAAATTGGAGAAACAGGAAGTACGGGAAATGTAACAGGTCCACACCTTCACTTTGAAATAAGAAGAAATGATGAATATGTGAATCCAGATTTAATATTAGAGTTTTAAATTTTAATAAGGAAATGGAATGAGCCGCTCCCAGGGTGTTATATATTTTAAGTCGCTCCTTGCTTCCCACCGGCGCTGTAACAAGGCTTGCGCCTTTAACAGCCCACGGCGGTCCCCACGGAACAACTCGCTTTTAAAATATATAAGCACCCTTCGCGCTACTCTATATAAATAAACTTAAGCAAGTAGGTGATTAAAATACAAATAAGCATAAACATAGAAATATTTCTATTTCTCTTAATATTTATAATAACAAAACAAATAGACATATATATAATATTCCTTATATTTACACTAATACATGAACTAAGCCATATGATAATAGGGATTTTATTAGGGTTAAAACCTAAAAAAATGATGGTAATGCCTTTTCGGATTTAAAATAACATTTGAAGAATATAAGCTACAGGAAAAAGCAGAAAAAAAACAGATAATAGTAGCACTAGCAGGACCATTAATAAATTTAATTATAATGGCAATATCAATAATCCTGAAGTTAGATTCGAACATAATATATTCAAACTTAATAATAGCAGTGTTCAATCTAATACCGATATATCCACTAGATGGTGGAAGAATTTTAAAATCAATTTTAAAATTAAAACTAGATGAAAAAAAGGTATATGAAATTATTAATAGAATTTCAAACATAACAATAATAGCTTTAACAGCAACAACCAGTATTGTAATTTTATACATACATAATATAGCAATAGTATTTGCTCTAGCCTATTTATGGTACATAGTAATTAGAGAAAATAAAAGATATAAAATAATAAAAAGAATATACGATGTAATTGAAACTAATGAGATAGAAAAAAATTATAAAGAACTTGATAAAACAAAATTTATAGTATAAAATAAATTCATAAATTGATTGCAAATATGGGAGGAAAAACAAATGAGAAAATTTAGCCAAAACAAAGGAATTACTATAGTTTCTTTAATAGTTACTATTGTAGTTATGCTAATTCTAACAAGTATAATAGTTACAGATACGTATACGGGTAGTGATTATAAAAAATATAAATTAATGTGTGCTGATGTTGAATTATTAGAAGACAAAGTAATAGTATATTATAATCAATATGTTGAAATACCAACAACAGGAGAAAAAATCAAAACAGGACTTCCAGAAGCCATAGCCAATATTGGACATGATTTTTATAAATTAGATATAAATAAATTAAGTAATATAACTTTAAATTATGGAGATGAAGAGGATATATTTATAATAGATAGTGCGACATTTGAAGTATATTATTTAAATGGAATTGAATATGATGGAAACATTTATTATACAGATTGATAAAAAATATGCCACATTTATTTAGGATAAAATGTGGCGTTTTTTTAAAATTAAATCTCAGTTTTTCCTATTAAATCAATCAACATTTTAGATAAAGTATAAGAAAAATCAAGAATATTATAATATTTTTTTAATAATTCTTTATCAAAGGCTCCTTTCTTTATTGAATTTATTTCAAATAAAGCTCCAGTGTGAAATCTTAAATACATAACATTGTCATAAATAGATATGTCGTATGTAATACCAGTAGCCTTTTTAAAAGATATTAACAACTCCATAATGTCATGTGTTAATAACTGCATTCCTATTATTGGATTACTAGCAGATACATCAAAATTTTTTTCAAATTCCTGAGAATCCATTTCCAATTTTGTTTTTGAAGCAATACTTCTATTTGCTCTAATTTGTAATTCACTATTAATTGATTTATCTAACATTATTACAGAAAACAAACCATGGAAAATAGTAGTACTAGTTGTGTGTGTATTACCATCAGAGTCTGTATGTGTAGTTTCATGAATTGTATGCACTTCTGCCATTTTAATAGGATATTTGTTATCTATGTTACCCTCCATATAATCATCAGAATAATATTGATTAAAATATTCATTATACTTTGCTTTCCTATAAATTATATCAGGCATTTGTGTTTGAGGTGTATAAACTATGTTATCATAAAAGTTACTTAACAATATTCTGATAATATTTGTTTTAAAAAGTATTTTAAAGTTTCTTTGCCTTTTAGAAAAAATAAGAGTAAGTAAAAAATAAATAACAATATCTGCCATTAATATAAAAACTAATAAAAAGATAATAAACATACCAAAGCCAGAGATAAATGAATTCATTTTATATATTATAAATGCATCAACCAAAATTGCTAACACTAGAAACAGAATATTAGTAGTTTTTTGCTCTTTTTTTGCATTTCTCCAAGCTTCATCAAAATCTGGTGAGGTATTATTGGTTAAATTTTCATATAAATCTTCAAAACGTTTCTTCATTTTTATTACCTTTCAATATTTACATTAACATTATCTTTTTTATATTCCTCGATTTGAAATAATTCAGCTGGTTTAAACTTGAATAGACTAGCTATAATATTTGTTGGAATAGTTTCAAGTTTTGTATTATAAAATGTTACGTCATTATTATAAATTCTTCTTGCAGCTTGAAGCTGACTTTCAATTTTTACTAAGTTTTTTTGTAAATTTAGAAATTGATTATTAGCTTTAAGGTCAGGATAATCCTCAGCTAATGCTAAAATTTGATTAAAAGTATTATTTAATTTATTAGCTTTATCAAAATCTTTAGTTTCATTATATGAAGCTCTTAATTTAGTAATATTCTCAAAAAGCTCACTTTCATATTTTGAATAGGCTTTTACACATTCTACTAAATTTGGAATTAAATCAAATCTTTGATTTAAATAAACCTCAATACCAGACTTAGATTGTTTTACCTTATTTCTTAATTTAACTAATTTATTATATTGGGTTAAAACAAAAATAATTATTAAGATTAATATAAAAGCTGTTAAATACATGTTATTCTCCTTTCATAAATAACTAATAATATTATAACATGAAGGAATATAAAAAACTATAGAAATTATAAAAATATAAGTATAAACATTTATAGAGCACTTGACATACACAAACAAAAGTTCTATAATAAAAATACAAAAAAGGATGTGGTAATTTTGAAAAAAGAAATAATCAAAACAGAAATGAAAGTAAAAGATAATTTAGTTAGAGTTATGAGAGTGGGAGATATTGATTATATTTCACTTACAGATTTAGCAAAATATCAAAATGCAGATGACCCATCAGGAGTTATAAGAAATTGGATGTCAAATAAAAACTCTTTTGATTTTTATAATCTTTGGGAAGAATTGCATAATGATAATTTTAATTCCGTGGAATCTCACAGAATTAAAATTGATGAAGTTGGTTACAATCGTTTTACAATGACTCCAAATCGATGGAAGAAAGAATTCAATTCTATTGGAATTATTCCAAGTAGTGGAAAATATAGTATTGGAACTTATGCACATCCAGATATTGCTTTTGAATTTGCTAGTTGGCTAAATACAGAGTTTAAACTTTACTTAATTACAGAATTTGAAAGATTAAAACAAAATGAAAGCTATCAAAATAAGATAAATTGGTCAGTTAGAAGAGAATTGGCAAAAACAAATTATAGAGTACATACAGATAGTATAAAAGAAAATATAATTCCATCATTGACTGAAAAACAGAAACAATATGTATATGCAAATGAAGCTGATATACTTAATGTAGCATTATTTGGTAAAACTGCTAAAGAATGGAAAGAAGAAAATCCTATTTTAGAGGGAAATATGAGAGATTACGCTAATATTCTTCAACTAGTTATTTTAATTAATTTAGAAAACTTAAATGCGGAAATGATAAATCAAGGAATTTCTCAAAACAAAAGACTTGAGAGATTAAATGAAATAGCAAAGAAACAATATGAGATTTTAAAAGATAGTAAAGGAATAAAGAAAATTGAAAAAATGGATAATAACGATAAGCTATTATACTAACCTTTATTCTCAAAGAATTATTAAAATTTGCTTGCAAATTATGGAAAAGTGTGCTAAAATAGCAAGTGCTGAAAAAAATAGCATTTGCTATTTTTCCTTACTCATAGTAAAAAAGTATCTATGGGTTGCAAATCCAAAAGGAGGTGGAAAATAATGAACAAATACGAAAGCGTTGTTATTATTAATCCAAATTTAGAGGCTGAGGCTATAAAAGCTTTAATTAGCAAAATCTCTGATTTAATTAATAGTAATGGAACAGTAAATTCTGTAGAAGAATTAGGAAAAAGAAAATTAGCTTATGAAATCAAAAAACTAAATGAAGGATACTATGTAGTATTAAAATTTGAAGCTAAACCAGAACTAATTACAGAATTAGAAAGAGTATATAGAATAACAGATGAAGTTATTAAATTTATCGTAGTTAAAGAGGAGGAGTAATCGCATGAATAAAGTAATATTAATGGGGCGATTAACTAGAGATCCAGAAGTTAGATACACTCAAAACACTAATACATTAGTTGCATCTTTTTCACTAGCAGTAAACAGAAGATTTGCAAAAGCTGGAGAAGAAAGACAAGCAGATTTTATAAATGTTGTTGCTTGGAGTAAAACTGGAGAATTCTGTAGTAAGTACTTTAAAAAAGGACAACAAGTTGGAATTATAGGAAGAATTCAAACTAGAAATTGGGAAGATGAAAACAAACAAAAACATTACATAACAGAAGTTGTTGCAGAAGAAGCATATTTTGCTGATAGCAAAAGGGATGGAGATGCGGGTGCAAGTTTTGCAAATACATTTGGAAACAGTGTATCTGAAGCTTCAGAATTTGCAGTATCTGCAGATGATGACTTACCATTCTAGTAGTGGCAGGGTTCCACCCGTGACCGCAAACAAAATAAATTGTTAAAGACAATTTGAAAGGGGGAAAGAAAATGGCAGACAAAAAACAAAATAATAGAAATAATAGAAGAAAAAATAATGGAGACGAAGAATTCAATCCAAAATTTAGAAAAATGAGAAAAAAAGTATGTGTAATGTGTGCTAATAAAGACTTTGTTTTAGATTACAAAAACGGAGATCAATTAAAGAAGTTTGTAAATGAAAAAGGTAAAATATTACCAAGAAGAGCAACAGGTGCATGTGCAAAACATCAAAGAGATATAACACAAGCAGTAAAAAGAGCAAGACACATTGCAGTATTACCATTTACAAATAAATAAAAATAATTATAAAAACCGATTAGGAAAAACCTAGTCGGTTTTTTGCATTTAACCCTAAAAAATGATAAAAAAATTGTAGTTTGCAAAAGCGTTAGCTTTTGCAAACTGAAGTGCGAAGTGCGAGGTGCGATTTTATGGTAATTTCTTCGAAGATTTGCCCTTACCAATC
>CAMEUC010000089.1 GCA_945937855.1 uncultured Clostridium sp.
GAGTTTGACCTTTTAAAAAAATTATACAAAAGGTAGGCTGAGAAGAAGCAACACACAAATTCCAATTTGCCTTTTACTATTTTTTCTATAAAAATCTTGATAATTTTTGGATTTTCATATATCATATTGTAGTATTTTGACAAATAAGGTGATTTTAAAATGTATTTAAAAAGAATGGAATTGCAAGGTTTTAAGTCTTTTGCAGATAAAACTAAATTAGAATTTATGCCAGGTATTACTACTGTTATCGGGCCAAATGGCTCTGGTAAAAGTAATATTTCGGATGCTATAAGATGGGTTCTTGGTGAACAAAGTATGAAGTCTTTAAGGGGAAGTAAAACAGAAGATATTATTTTTGCTGGTACTCAAAGCAGAAAATCTTTAGGTTTTGCTGAAGTTTCTATTGTTATAGATAACACAGATGGAAAACTTCCTATAGAATTTTCAGAAGTTACTGTTACAAGAAGAATTTATAGTAATGGTGAGTCTGGATATTTTATAAATAAGACTCCATGTAGGTTAAAGGATGTTTTAGAATTATTTATGGATACTGGTATTGGGAAAGACCGGATATTCAATTATTGGGCAAGGTAAAATCGATGAAATTTTAAGTAATAAATCTGAAGATAGACGCCGTATTTTCGAAGAAGCTGCTGGTATTGTAAAATATAGAACTCGTAAAATTGAATCTGAAAAAAAATTAGAGCAAACTAAACTTAATTTACTTAGGATCAATGATATTTTATCAGAAATAGAAGCAAACATTGACCCTTTAAAAGTTCAATCTGAAAAAGCAAAAAAATATTTGAGTCTACGAGAAGAACTTAAATCCATTGAAATAGGTTTATTTTTGTATAATATAGATATATATAAGGAAAAAATATCAGAAATTTTAAAAGATTTGGATGTTTTCATGTCTCAGAGAGAAACAGAAGAAAATAAACAAAATGTTTTACAAGGTTTAAAACAAAATTTAAAAATAGAATTAGATGACTTAACAACTTCTATAGAAAATGCTCAGAATTTGAGCTTTGAAAGTAGTAAGCAAATAGAAAAAATAACTTCTGATATAAATGTTGCTAAGGAAAGAATTGCCAATAATAAGGGAAATTTTGATAGATATTTTCAAGATTTAGAGGAATTAAATTCTAGAATTTCTGAATTAGAAGAAGAAAAAACTTTTAGAATAGAAAAGAAAACAAATCTATCAACTAATCGAGAAAAATTTGCTAAAGAATTAGAAGAGAAAACTGCTAAATTAGCAGAACTTTCTTCTACGCTAACTTTGGAAGAAGCAAAAATTGAAGATAAGAAAAAAAAGGTTGAAGAAAATACAGACTTAAAATATGAGAAGCGTGAAGCTATAAATACTTTAGAAATAAATACTGAAAATTTAGTAAAGAGAGAAAAATTGGTAAATGATGAAATTTCTCAAACAATTTCTGAACTTGACCAAAAAAGATTGTTAAAATCTGATATTAATAAAACTTTTACGGAAATTGAAAAGCAAAGAAATGCATATCAAACACGTTTAGCTGAAATAAACAACAAGAAAGAAGAAAGCACTGTAATCTTAAAAGATTACGACAATAAAATAACAAATTTAACTATGAATCTTAGATTAAAACAATCTAAGCATAAATTTTTGGTAGAAATGGAAAAAGAAAAAGAAGGTTACCAAAAAAGTGTTAAATCTTTACTTTTAGAATGTGAAAAAAATGCTTCTTTAAATAAAGGAATGCATGGAGTTTTAGCAAATTTAATTTCAGTTCCAGAAGAATATCATACAGCAATAGAAATGGTTTTAGGAAATACTTTACAAAATATAGTTACAGAAACTGAAGAAGATGCAAAAAAAATGATAGATTATTTGAGAAAAAATAATTTAGGTAGAGCTTCTTTCCTACCAATATCTTCAGTTAAAGGTAAAAAAGTAGATAGATTAATACGTAATAATTTAAGTGGTGTAATTGGTATTGCATCTGATTTAATTATGGCAAGCAAAAAATATGAAGGTATCATTTTAAATTTGCTTGGCAGAACAGTTGTTGTAGACAATATGGATACTGCAATAATTTTAGCAAGGCAAAATAGTTATGGATTTAAAATTGTAACATTACAAGGAGATATTATAAACCCTACCGGAAGCATGTCTGGTGGTTCTATTACCCAAAAAACTAATAGTATTATAGGTA
Organism: uncultured Clostridium sp.; assembly: GCA_945937855.1. Lineage (GTDB taxonomy): Bacteria > Bacillota > Clostridia > TANB77 > CAG-508 > UMGS1933. Next base: position 2,196 of record CAMEUC010000089.1, read on the forward strand.
GAGCTTCTCAAATTAAAACTTTAGAAAAGGAAATAGAAAAATTAGAAAATGAAATAGAAAAAATTACAACTCAAAAAGAAAATTATGAAGACAGCATTTCTAGTTTGCTAGAAGAAGTTATGAGTTTAGAAAAAACTTCTCAAGAACAAGAAATAGTATATGCAACTGAAAAGCAAAGAATTCTATCTTTAGAAGAATCTATTTCAAAATTAGAGGAAAAGCTTAATAATTTAAAACAAGAACTAAAAGATATTGCAAACAGCAAAGAACTTAATTTAAATAAAAAGCTTGAAATTGAAGAGCAAATGAAGAAAATGGAGGAAGAAACAAACGCTTTAAGTTTAGAAATAAAAGAATTTGCCGAAAAGAATAAAGATACGCAAAAATACATAGACGATTTAAATTTTGATATTACTAACTTAAAAATTTCTGTTTCGTCATTTGATGAAAGTAGTAGTTCTATAGACGAAATAATTAATAGAATTGAACAGGATATTTTAAATAATAAAAATGCAATAGATGTTAAAACAAAACAAAGAGAAAAAATTATGGAGGATAATCAAAATTTAGAAACTGAAATTGCAAATTTAAATAATAAAATAGAAGAAATAAACCAAGAAGTTAGTGGTGCATCAAGTAAAATCGAAACATTAAAACAAGAAAGACTAAATAAAAACGAAAAACTTTCTAAAACAGAAGAAGAAATTCTAGAACAATTTAAGACAATAGAAGATGTTAAAAATCAAATATCTAAATTAGAATTAAAAAAATCTAAATTAGAGGTAGAGTTAGAACAGGTTGTAAACAAAATGTGGGAGGATTATGAGCTTACTCCTAGCAACGCTGTAAATTATGAAAAACCAACTAATGTAGCTCAAACTACTAAAAAAGTAAAAAATTTAAGAGATGAAATTAAAAATTTAGGTAGTATAAATATTGATTCAATAGAAGAATACAAGCAAACTAAAGAACGCTATGACTTTATGTGTGAGCAAAGACTTGATTTGGAAAATTCAAGTACTAAGTTAAGAAAAGTAATTCAAGATATGACTAAAACTATGAAAGAGCAATTTGAAAAACAATTCAAGATTATTAATAAGAATTTTGGCGAAGTATTTTCAGAATTGTTTGGTGGTGGAAAAGCAGAATTAAAACTAACGGATGAAGAAAATATTTTGGAATGTGGCATAGAAATTGAAGTTCAACCACCTGGGAAAAAGCTTCAAAATATGACTCTTCTATCTGGAGGAGAAAAAGCTTTTACTGCTATAGCATTACTTTTTGCAATTTTAAAAATAAATCCTGCACCATTTTGTGTACTAGACGAAATAGAAGCTGCCCTAGATGATGTAAATGTATATAGATTTGCTGATTATTTAAAAAAATTTACTAAGCATACTCAGTTTTTAGTAATAACTCATAGGAAAGGTACTATGGAGGTTGCTGATACAGTTTATGGTATTACTATGGAGGAAAGCGGAATTAGTAAGTTATTATCTATGAAATTAAAATAAACATAGCTCCCTTCGCGCTACTCTATATAAATAAATTTTCATTATTACTTTGTCTTTTCACAATAATATATCTATTTTCATATTATATAGTACGCTACATATGGAGGTAGATATATATGAATTTATTATTAATATTTTTCGCTTTTCCAATCGCAGTAATAATAATATCTGTAATATTGCAAAAGTTATTGAAAAATCCTATTTTAGTTGCAGCTTTTATTTTTGCAATTTTTATAGTTATAACCTTTGCTGTTTTTGATGAGACTTTCTTAATTGCAACTTTAGCATATACAATTTTGGCTTTTATAACCGCCTTTTTAGTATCTAGATTTTGTAATTGGGAAGATGACGATAACTCTTGCAATAACTGCAATAATGATGATAATTGTAACAATAACAACAATAACAGTTGTAGCAGAAATAATAATAACAACAATAATAATGATAATGATTGTTTCCGTCGTATTCTTACAGAGCTTTTTAGAAGTTGCAATAATACCAGTAATACCAATAGATTAAATTGTACTCTTCGAGAGCTAGTTGAAAGTGTTAATTCAAATAATGACAATGATAACGATAATCACAATAACTGTAATTGTAATAATGATAACGATGATAATGTTTTTGGTGTAAGCAATAATAATTGTGGATGTGGACGTAGGCGTGTAAGAAACTGCAGAAGAATGTGATTGCAGAAATTGTAATTTAGTGGTGAGAAGTGGGAAGTTAGAAGTGTGATTTTCGGGTGATTTCTTCGAAGATTTGCCCTTACCAATCACACTTCTCACTTCCCACTTCTCACCTCCAAATTACAATTTATAATTTTTCTTGCATTTGTGGAGTTTTTAATATATTATATAGGAAGTAATTTGAGGTGTTTTTATGAATAAAAAAGTTATAGCTTTATTTTGTGGTTCATTTAATCCTCCCTTATATTCGCATTTATCTCTTGCAGAGCAATTATTAAATAATGATGATAACATTGAGAAAATAATCTTTGTTCCTGTTAGCCATAAGTATAATAAAAGTGAATTAGTCGAGGACAAGCATAGATTTAATATGCTAAAATTAGTATGTGATAAAAATGTGCATTTTGAAGTTTCTGATATTGAATTTAATACTTCTAGACAGCCTTATACTTTTGAAACAATGCAAACAATGCAAAAAAATCTCACTGAATATGAAATTAGGCTTATCATAGGAACGGACAACCTTAAAGAATTAGATGCTTGGTATGAAATAGAAAAATTGCTAAGTGAATTTAAAATTATAGTTCTTGGAAGAGCTGAAGATAATGTTGGAGAAATAATTAAAAGCCATAAGTTACTTTCAAAATATTCTTCTAGCTTTATAATAACAAATGTATCTCTTAGAACAAATTTAAGTTCTACGTTCGTTAGAAATGAAATTGAAAACCACCATAGTGTGAGATATTTGTTGCCTGATGAGGTAATTGATTATATAAAAAATAATAATTTATATATATAGTTTTTTATTAAAAAGCCCGCCCAATCTCGTCGGAGTTTGATTTTTCTTTTTTCAGGCTCCTCTAAGTAATCCCTACTCAGATTCTCCTAAAAAAAGAAAAATGAAACTCCTGCGTTGGGCTACTATACTAATATTTTTTTAAGAAGGTCGATGTTTTATGGAAAATGAAATTAATTTTATTATTGAATGGATTAAAAATTATGTTAAAAATTCTGGTGCTAAAGGAGTTGTTATTGGTAATAGTGGTGGTAAAGATTCTGCAACAGTTATTGCTTTATGTGTTAAAGCTCTGGGAAAAGATAATGTTCTTACAGTGGCTATGCCTTGTTCCTCTATTCCAAAGGATTTAGAAGATGCTAAACTAGTTGCCTCTACTTTTGGAGTTGAAATGTTAACCGTAAATTTAAGTTCAGTTTATAAAGAGCTATCTTTAGCAATAGAAAATGAAATTAATAATAATCTTGTCCCATTAGTTTCAATAAATATTAGACCAAGGCTTAGAATGATTACTCTTTACACTATAGCTCAACAATATGGTTATTTAGTAGCTGGTACTGGCAATGCTTGTGAAAGTTTTGTTGGTTACACTACAAAATGGGGCGACAATGCTTGCGATTTTAACCCAATTTCTGAATTTACTGTAAGTGAAGTTTTAGAGATTGGCAAAGTTTTAGGTGTTCCTTCTGAGATAATTAACAAGTCTCCTAATGATGGCCTAGGAATGGGTACAGATGAAGAAAAATTAGGAGTTACATATAAAGAAATTGAAGAATATATTGCTACTGGAAAAGTTCCAAACAAGGCTTCTATGGAAAAAATAGAAAAATTGCACCAACAATCTGAGCATAAAAGAAATCAGATTCCTGTATACCATAGGACACTCTAAATAAATTGTAATTTGTGTGTCACTGCTTCTCAGCCTACCTTTTGTATGATTTTTTTA
>CAMEUC010000090.1 GCA_945937855.1 uncultured Clostridium sp.
TCACCCCGGAGTCGCTCCAAAAATAAAATATATAAAACCCCTGCGTTTGGCTACTAACTACTATTACTTAGGGCCATAGATACAATATATTTATTTTTGAAACACCGCGTAAGCGACCAAACGTAGCAAAGCGAAGTGCGATTGGAGCAACCTACATATGGGCGACTCTGTCGACCAATATGTTTGGAGGTTGCGACACACAAGGTGTAAAAAAATAAATATATTGTATTTAGGGCGATTTTGTAACTAACAAAATCCAATTTATGATCTCTCTTTTAAAAATTAAAACAAAATATAGTTTACTTTTCATAAAAAAAAGTGTATTATAATATAGTCAAAGGACAAATAAAAATTTAGGAGGAATAATATATGAGTATACCATTAAAAAGAGCAAATATTTTATTACCAAAGAATGCAGATATGGAAAAATGGGCAGTTATTGCATGTGACCAATATACATCAGAACCAGAATATTGGAAAAAGGTTGAAGAAATAGTAGGAGATGCACCATCTACACTAAAAATTACACTACCAGAAATTTATTTAGAACAAGAAGGTGTAGAAGAAAGAATTTCTAATATTAATAAAGAAATGGATAGATTAAAGTCAGAAGGATTCTTTAGAGTATTAAATGATTCATTAATATATATGGAAAGAACACAAAGTAATGGAAAAGTTAGAAAAGGAATAGTTGGAATGGTAGACTTAGAAGACTATTCATATGAAAAAGGTTCACAAACTTTAATTAGAGCGACAGAAGGTACTGTATTAGAAAGAATACCACCAAGAGTAAAAGTTAGAGAAAATGCTGCACTAGAATTACCACATGTAATGCTTTTAATAGATGATGAGAAAAAGGAAATTATAGAAGGATTAACAAACAAAGTATCAGAAAGTAATGTGGTTTATGATTTTGATTTAATGCAAAATGGTGGACATATAAAAGGATATAAAGTACCAGATGAATTAGTAGATGATATATTTAATGGATTAGAAAAATTAGCTAATAAAGAAACTTTTGAAGAAAAATATGGAGTTAAAGATAAAGGTGTTTTACTATTTTCTGTTGGAGATGGCAACCATTCATTAGCAACTGCAAAAGCTTGCTATGAGAACTTAAAGAAGGTACTTCCAAAAGAAGAATACGAAAATCATCCAGCAAGATATGCATTAGTCGAAATAGTAAACTTACATAGTGAAGCATTAGAATTTGAGCCAATTCATAGAGTAGTATTTGGAGTAAACCCAGAACATATGATAGAAGAATTAGGAAAATATTATGAAATATCTGAAAATCCAAATGGGCAAAAAATAGAATATGTATATAATGGAGTAGATGGGGTAATATATATTAAGAATCCAAAATCAAATTTAGCTGTAGGCTCACTTCAAATGTTTATAGATGAATATATCAAAAACAATGGAGGAAAAGTAGACTATATACATGGAGATGAAGTAACAAAAGAATTAGGAAGTAAAGAGGGAAATATAGGATTTTTACTTCCAAACATGGAAAAAACAGACTTGTTTAAAACAGTAATATTAGATGGAGCATTACCAAGAAAAACTTTTTCAATGGGACACAGTTATGATAAAAGATATTACTTAGAAGCAAGAGAAATAAAATAAAAAATAATAAGGAGGGTTAAAAAACCTTCCTTAAATAATAAATTTTAGAAATACAATAAAAGAGGAGGAAAAACATGAGATATAAATATAAAACACAAGGAACATGTTCAATGCAAATAGAATTTGACATTAATGGGAATATAGTAACTAATGTGGTATTTTATGGAGGATGCCCAGGAAATTTGGCAGCAATATCAAGAGTTGTAGAAGGTAAAACCGTAGAGCAAATAGAAGAATGGTTTAAAGATATAAAATGCGGAAACAAGCCAACATCATGCACAGCACAACTTGCAAAAGCAGTAAGACAGGCGTATGAAGAGCAAAATAATTAAATAATCTTGACATTTTTAGGTAAAAAATATATAATAGCTCATGATAAAGGAGCGTTTTTTATGAACAAATTTGAGAAAATTAGTGTCATGGCTATTGCAAGTTTAGCTCTTTTAGGGACTACAGTTTTTGGAACAACAGGTAAAGTTTATAATACAAGCCAAGGACTAGTTCTAAGAGGGGAAGCTTCAAAATCTGGAGCACCACTAGCTACAATTGCAAATGATGCAGAGGTAGAAATTATAGAAAAAACAGGAGAATGGTACAAAGTAAAGGCAAATGGACAAGAAGGATATTTATTTGCAGAATATGTTAAAGTGCAAGAAGAACCAGCCCAAGAGCCAGAAGAGAATACACCACAAGAAAACACAGATAACAACCAGACTACAACAGATACAATAACAAAAAGTGAAACAAAAATGTATATGGTACCAGTAATTACGTCAAGTGTTATTAATACAATACCATCAAATACACAAATAAATGTAGAAAAAACTTTAAATAATTGGGCTTACATATCATATGGAGAAAGTAAAGGTTGGGTAAGAACATATAGTTATAAAGTAGAAACAACAACTATACCAGAGCAAACACCTGAAGAAAATTCAGAAACTGTTCCAGAGGAACAACAAAATAATCCAGAAAATACACCACAAGAACAAGCACCTACCGAAAATACAAATTTAAGTTTTACAAAAGGATATATTAATGTAGATTCAGCAAATGTTAGAAGTGGTCCAAGCACAGATACGGAAGTTGTTACAACATTAATATTAAATACAGGAGTTACAATAGCAGCACAAACTGATGAATGGTATAAAATAACATATGGAAACTATGCAGGCTATATTCATAAATCATTAATTTCTGAAACACCAATATCAACAAGTAGAGGTAGTGAAGTAAGACAACCAGAAAATACTCAAGAACAGACACCTGTAGAAAATAATGAACAAACAAAAAATGAAGCTGTAGCGCCACCTGTATCTAGTAATAGTGCTACTGGAGAAAAGATAGTTTCATTTGCAAAGCAATATCTTGGTTATTCATATGTATATGGGGGAACTTCGCCAAGCACAGGATTTGACTGTTCAGGATTTGTATATTATGTATTTAACTCATGTGGATATAACATAAGCCGTTCTTGTTCAGTTCAAGCAAACAGTGGAACAGCGGTATCAAAAGCAAACTTACAACCAGGAGATATAATATTTTTTAATAATACATCAAATGGTTCAATTGGGCATGTTGGAATATACATTGGTGATGGCAGATTTATACATGCAGCAAACTCTACAAGAGGGGTAGTTACAGACACAATAAACAGTGGATATTATTATACATATTATTACTCAGCAAGAAGAATAGCAAATTAAAAATATAATAAATAATAGGGCAATACGGAAAACGTATTGTCTTTTTTTATTAGGAGGTAAGAAAAATAAAAAGACCAATAGTGATAATCACATTGGGGGCAATTTTTGGAATAATACAAGGGTTAAATTTAAAAATAACAATATTCTTTTATGAAATACTTTTTTTGATTGCATTATATAAATGTATTTATGCAAAAAAACAGCCAAACGCAGGGGCTTTTATTTTTCTTATTTTAGGAGGTACACGAGCGGGAATCGCTTGGAGGTGCCTAAAAAAGAAAAATAAAACCCCGACGAGATTTGGCGGACTGCAGAAGATTAGTAATAGAAAAACTAAAAAAATTTTTAGATATATAAAAATGATATTTAATAAAAAAGCATTTTTCACGTTTGCAATATCAGCAATAATTTTCAATACATATACAATATTTTTAAATAAACAATACGGAAACTTTTATAACGAAGTAGAAGAAAACATAGAAATAGAAGCAGTAATTATAAGTAGCCGTAAGGATAGTGAGTATTATACATCATATACAGTAAAAGGAAAAACAGAAGAATTCAAGAATAAAAAATTTATCTTATATATAAAAAAAGGAACAAATTTAGAATATGGAGACAAAATAAAAATCACAGGAGAATTCTACGAACCAGAAGACAGCAGAAATTATAAAGGATTTAGCTATAAAAAATATTTACAAACGGAAAAAATATATGGAACAATAAAAGCGGAGAATATAGAAATTAAATCAAAAAATAATACTATGATTTTATTTAAGCTAAGTAATCGTGTGAGAAACAAAATAATAGAGCAAATAAAAAATGCTTTACCAGAAGAAACAAGTGGACTTCTGGCTGGACTTATGCTTGGAGATAAGACTTATATATCAGATGAAATAAAATCCAATTTTCAAAAAAGTAGTTTAGCTCATATTTTAGCTGTATCTGGAGCACATGTTTCATATATTATTCTAGGATTAACGTATGTCATTTCTATTAACAAAATGCCCAAAAAAAGTGGATATGTCTTTATTATTTTCTCATTAATTGTATTTATGTATATAACAAACTTTTCAGTATCTGTTGTTAGAGCATGTGTAATGTCAATAATTTTCATCATTTCAAAACTATTCTATAGAAAATTAGATATAAAAAACACCATAGCAATTTCTTTATTAATAATATTAATTTATAATCCTTATAGTATAAATAGTGTAAGTATGCAGTTATCCTATTTAGGAACAATAGGGGTAATATTTGTAGCACCAACGATAGAAAGGGCCTTGGCTTATTTTTTTATAAAGCTATCTGCTCGAATTTTGGGTGGACGCAGGGCCCGCCCCTACAACGAAATAAAGAACAGTGAATTGGAAAAGATTAATAATAAATTAGCAAAAATTATTAGTATTCCAATTGCTGCACAAATTGCAATATTACCAATAATGGTAATAAATTTTAACACAATTTCTTTTACTTTTTTAATTTCAAATTTAATAGCAATGCCGCTACTTGGAATATGCATAATAGGAGGGTATTTATTAATTTTATTTTCTTTTATCTTCCTAGGTTTAGCTAAAAAATTAGGAATAATATTTAATTTATTTCTAAAAGCTTTAATTCTAATAGCAAAATTTTGTGCAAACTTAAAACTATCAAATATTTATATAATAACCCCAAGCACAATTACAATTATTATATATTACATTGTAGTTTTTTTAGGAATATATTTCTTTAGCTATAGGGAAAAAGTAGCCGCACGCAGGGGTAGCACTTTTCTTACGAATACATGGAGTAAGAAAATGTCCTACCCCGACGAGATGCGGCGGAAAAACAAGAAGTAATAGAGGAAAAATAGATTATAAAAAAATAGCAATAACTATTTTAGCTATAATAGTAATTACAGAAATACCATATGAAAACGGCAATGGGAAACTAAAAATTTATTTTATAGATGTAGGTCAACGGAGACAGTACGCTAGTTATAAGCCCAAAAGGAAAGAAAATATTAATAGATGGAGGGGAAGCAGACCAGAACATTTTAATACCATACCTTTTAGCAAGAAAAATAAAAACATTGGATTATGTTATAGTATCTCACTTTGACTCAGATCATAGTGGAGGAATAAAAGAAGTGCTAGAAAATTTAAAAGTCAAGAACTTAGTAATTAGCAAACAAATAGAAGAAACAGAAGAGTGTGACAATATATTGAAAATTGCAAATAAGAAAAAAGTAAAAATTATATTTGTTGAAGCAGGGCAAAAACTTAATATAGAAAGAAAGATATCATTTACAATATTATGGCCAGACAAAAATGAATTAATTAGTGAAAATCCTCTAAATAATAATTCAATAGTTGCAAAATTAACTTATGGAGAATTTCAAATGCTATTTACAGGAGATATAGAACAAATTGCAGAGGAAAAAATAGTAGAAAAATATGGTGGAAATTTAAAATCAATAATTTTAAAAGTAGCACACCATGGTTCAAAAACATCATCCACAGATGAATTCATAAAATATGTGAATCCAGAAATTGCACTAATAGGAGTACGGAAAAAATAATAAATATGGGCATCCAAATGAAGAAGTATTACAAAGACTGAAAAATATAAGATGCCAAATTTATAGAACAGACAAAAATGGAGAATTACAAATTAGAATAGATAGGAAAGGAAAAATATATTTAAAAAAATTTTGTACAAACAGATAAATTGTAATTTGTGTGAGTACCGTATTTGTTAAAAATATCAAAAGACGACCGCCAAATCTCGTCGGGGTTTTTATATTTTATTTTTTTC